>JAQTYP010000410.1 GCA_028688235.1 Methylomonas sp. | reverse complement strand
TAGCCTCAAGCCTTTTTGTTGGGCGCGAATCTGCATCATGTCCGTTACGTCCCTAACCATGCCGCCCAAATCGAACGCGCTGGTTTCCAATTGCACCCGGCCGGCCTCTATCTTGCTCATTTCCAGCACGTCGTTGATCAGTGCCAGCAGATGTTCGCCGCTACGATTGATGACTTCGATAGTTTGCCGTTGCTTCTCGGGCAGTGAAGTATCGGTGCGCAACATCGTCGAAAAGCCGAGTATCGCATTAAGCGGGGTTCTGAGTTCGTGGCTCATATTGGCCAGAAACACACTTTTGGCTTGATTGGCCGCTTCGGCGGCATTGCGCGCCAATACCAAGTCCGTCGTGCGTTGCTGCACTTCTTCTTCGAGATGGTCCTTGTAACGCCTTAACTCTTCTTCGGCACGTTTACGCTCGGTGATATCGTTGAACGTGACGACGGCCCCTTTCGTTTTACCGGCCTCCAGCATAGGCGTGCTGACGAATTCCACCGGAAAGCGGCTACCGTCCTTACGCCAGTAAATCTCGATGCCACGATGGACCTGACCGAGTTTATAGGCCGACTGTACCGGGCATTCTTCCAACGGATATGCGCTTCCATCGCCTTTGCTATGGTGAAACATCAGGTGGCTATGCCGACCGATGAGCTCGTCGGCGCTGAAACCCAACAAGTGCAACGCGGCCGGGTTTACAAAAGTACAGAGGCCCTCGATATCCAGGCCGTAAATGCCTTCGCCGGCAGAATCCAGAATCAGCTTGTTTTGCAGACTCAACTGAGCCAGCTCCAGCTCGGCCTTGTAATGCTCGCTGACGTCGTGCACCGTTCCGGCCGAGCGTAACGGCTTGCCGTTTTCGTCGTAATAAGTTTCGCATTTTTCGTTGACGTATTTGATTCGACCGTCGGTCATCAGTAAGCGATGTACGAGGTCATAGGGCTTATTGTTCTGCACGCATTCGAGATAGGCCTTGTTGACCGTGTCCCTGTCGTCGGGGTGTATGCGATTCAGAAAGGCGCCGTAGGAAGCACCGAAGTGCTTCGGATCGATTTCGAAGATTCGGTAGGTTTCATCCGACCAGGTCAGCAGGTTGTTGATCAGGTCAAGGTCCCAATTACCGACATGGGCTATGCGCTGGGCCTCGGCCAGGCTGCGTTCGCTCTGTTTGAGTTGATGTTCCGCCTGCTTGCGTTCGCCGCGGTCGCGCAACACGCGGATGCCGAACGCCAAATCGGAGGATAACTCTTCCAAAAGCTTGGTTTCTTCCGGCGTGAAGGCATTGGGAACGATGGCATAAATACACAGAATGCCAAACGGACAGCCGTCTTCGTCCATCAACGGCAAGGCAATATTGGAGCGGTAACCGCGCTTTAACGCACCGTCTCGCCAAGGGGCGGCTTTGAGGTCGATCTCGAAATCCTGGATAAAAGCGCTTTTCCCGCTTCGAATCGCGACGCCGGCAGGAGCCTGACCCAGCTCGGTGTCGGCCCAGCTAAAATGGGCATCGGCCAGATAACCGTCTTCCATGCCGCCCCAGGCGACGGGCCTTACGGTTTTGTTCGCGTCATGCTCGATATAGCCAACCCAGGCCATACGATAACCCGCTTCCTCGCAAATGATGCGGCAAACCCCTTTCAACAACGATTGTTCGTCCCCGGCGCGCATCAGGGTTTGATGGCAACGGCCGACGGCGAGTAATTCCCGGTTCAACCGGCGTAGCGTGTTTTCGGTGCGTAGGCGTTCATGGAACAATGGCGCTATCCGGGCGATGCCGATGGCCATGGCAATCGATAAAATCAAGCCAACGACTTCATTTGCTGGATCCGGCGGGATAGAGTTGTCTGCGGTCAACAGGCGGTAAAGCGGCACCATGCGGCGTAGCGTCATCAATACCAGGGCCGTTGAGATCAACACCCAGGCCAGGCGTCTGCCGGTAATTGCGATCAAACGTATGGCCAGTATCGCAGCTGCACACTGAATCACGACCGAGCATGATATGATCGAAATGGTCAGGATATTCGCACTGCTCATGTTTGCCTCTAATGTTATCCAGACTGCTCAAATGACGCGCACCGGGATGCAAAACGGCGCTGTCGCGATACCCTTTACCAACGTTCGGCACCGCAAAAGGATCTGCGCAATCAGCCCTGCAAAGCCTCCAGCTCGTCCCAGCGCCGATAGGCTTGATTCAAAGCTTCATCGGCCGCCTTCAATTGTTCCAAGGTCGCCGCAACCTCCTCCGGACTTTGTTTATAAAACTCGGGGCTGTTGATCTTGGCATTCAATTCGATTTGCAGGTTTTCGAGCTCTTCTATGCGCATCGGCAGTTGTTCCAATTCCCGTTGTTCCTTGAAACCGAGCTTTTTCGCAGGCACCGACTTGGGCTTTTCTTTTTTGACGGAGGATTCCGCCACCTTCCCCGCTTCCGCTTTTTGGCTCAGTTCGGTCAATCTGAACCAATCGGCATAGCCGCCGACATATTCGTTGACGACGCCCTCGCCTTCGAACACCAACACGCTGGTGACGACGTTATCCAGAAACTCGCGGTCGTGGCTGACCAACAGTAAGGTGCCTTGGTACTCGACCAGTTTTTCTTCCAAAATTTCCAGGGTTTCCAAGTCCAGATCGTTGGTCGGCTCGTCCATGACGATCAAATTGGCCGGCTTGGTGAATAAGCGCGCCAGCAGCAGGCGGTTTTTCTCGCCGCCGGACAGGCTGCGTACCGGCGAGCGGGCTCGAGCCGGCGCGAACAAAAAGTCGGCCAGATAGCTCATCACGTGTCTTCGTCCGCCGGGAAGGTCGATGAATTCACCGCCGTCCAATACGCTATCGGCTACGCTCAGATCGGGGTCGAGCTGTTCGCGCAATTGATCGAAATAGGCGATTTGCAGATTGGTGCCCAGCTCGACCGTGCCGCCGGTCGGCTGCAACTGGCCCAGCAGCAGCTTCAACAACGTGGACTTGCCGGCGCCGTTGTTGCCTATCAGGCCTATCTTGTCGCCGCGATCGATGCGTATCGAAAAATCATTGATGATGGTCTTGTCGCCGTAGCTGAAGTTGACATCGACGGCTTCGATGACCTTCTTGCCGGAAGCTTCGCCCTTGTTCAGGCTCAACTTGGCGGTGCCCTGGGTATTGCGGCGCTCGGCGCGTTCGGCGCGCAGGCGTTTCAAGGCCCTGACCCGCCCTTCGTTGCGGGTGCGGCGCGCCTTGATGCCCTGCCTGATCCAGGTTTCTTCCTTGGCCAGTTTCTTGTCGAATTCGGTGTTCTGGTTGGCCTCGTCTTCCAGCGCGGCGGCCTTGCGGGCCAGATAATCCTGGTAGTTTCCGGCCCACGAAGTCAGCTGACCTCTATCCAGATCGATGATGCGGGTAGCGAGCTTTTGCAGGAAAGCCCTGTCGTGGGTCACGAACAGCACCGCGCCTTGAAACGCCAATATCTGCTCTTCCAGCCAGCTGATGCTTTCGAAGTCCAGATGGTTGGTCGGCTCGTCCAGCAATAAAACTTCCGGATCGATCACCAGCGCCCGCGCCAAGGCCACCCGCCGCTTCCAGCCGCCTGACAGGCTGCCGACCTTGACCTCGGCCGGCAATTGCAGCTTGCTGAGCACGG
>JAQTYP010000021.1 GCA_028688235.1 Methylomonas sp. | reverse complement strand
CCCAAGACCTATCTGCTGGCGATTCTGGCGGCTGAACATCTGTTAAAAATGGTCCCCAAAGGTACCCACGACTATAAAACCTTTATCAAACCCTCCGAATTATGTCAGTCGGCCCGCATCGCGGGATTGGAATTGCACGCGTTCACCGGCATTCAGTACAACCCGTTCAACAAACAATTCAGCCTCGGTCGCGACATCGACGTCAATTACATCGCGGCATTCAAGCGTCCTGAATAAGCCATGAGCGATTTCAAGTTGGATTGCGTTTTGTTCGACCTGGACGGCACCCTGGTGGATACCGCGCCGGACCTGATTACCTGCCTGAATCAGGCTCTGGCCGCATACGGATATCCGGGCGTTTCTGGCAACGACGTCAAATCGCTGATTTCGTTGGGCGCCATGGCCATGGTCAAATATGCCGCATCGAATGCCGACGAAGCCAGACAAAGCCAATTGCTGGAATCGATGCTGGAGTGCTATCAGCATAACATTGCCGAACATAGCCGTTTTTACGCCGGCATTGCAGAGACCCTGGAAACCATAGAAAACCGGGGTTTGAAATGGGGGGTAGTGACCAACAAACGTGAACGCTTTACCCTGCCTCTGATGCAAGCCTTGAATCTGACCCAACGGGCGGCTTGCGTGATCAGCGGAGACACCACGGCCAACAGCAAACCTCATCCCGAACCAATGCTGGCGGCTTGCAGTAAAGCCCGAGTCAAGCCGGAAAACTGCGTCTATATCGGCGACGCCGCACATGACATCGCCGCCGGCAAGAATGCCAACATGAAAACCTTAGCGGCCCTGTACGGCTATCTGAAAGACGGGGACCGGCCGGAAAACTGGGGCGCTGACGGCTTGATCGAAACTCCGCATCAGCTGCAACACTGGATAGAGGCAACATTATGTCATTGAGCAATCACGTCATATTGATTACCGGCGCCGGCGGCGGACTCGGCGGAACCGCCGCCCTGGCGCTGTCCAGGCAAGGAGCCGAATTGATCCTGCTGGATAAGAGCATACCCAAACTGGAAAAAATATACGATGCGATAGTCAACAGCGGCGGCCCGGAACCCGTCATGTATCCTTTCGACCTGGCAGGCGCCAGCGAGGCACAGTATCAGGAAATGGCCGACGCCATAGCTCAACGCTATGGTTCATTGCAGGGACTACTGCATTCGGCCGTGGAATTCAGTGCGTTTACTCCGATAGCCATTCATAAAACCCAGGATTGGGGTCACACATTAAACGTTAACCTGAACGCCACCTTTATGTTGAGCCGCATGCTGCTGCCTCTGATGCAAAAAAGCCGGCATGCCTCCATCGTATTCACCTCGGATTCTGCGGCCCGGCAAGGCCAGGCTTATAGCGGCGCTTACGGCGTTTCGAAAATCGCGTTAGAAGGTTTTGCCAAAATACTGGCCGAAGAATTGGAAGGCGGCCAAAAAATCCGGGTCAACACCCTGGTGCCCGGCCCTGTCGATTCGCCGCTACGCAAAAAAGCCTATCCCGGCGAAGAAAAATCCGGCCTTGCCACCATGGATAGCTTGTCGCCGATTTATTGCTATTTATTCGACTCGACCAGTGTTGGCGTCACAGGTCAAGTCATCGATGCTCAAACCTTTAAAATCCAGTGATCGTTATGGCAGAAAGAGAAGTTGTTACCTTAACCCGCGACGTCAATATCGTCACGATACCCGACGGCCATCACGGCACTTTGCAAAAAGGCCAGGAAGTAACGATTCATCAGTCGCTCGGCAGCAATTACACGGTCATCACCGACTATGGCCATATGGTGCGCATAGCCGGCAGCGATGCCGACGCCATCGGCCGAGAAGTGCACGAATTGCATACGCTGGTTTCGGACACCGGCACCAAGGCCGTGGAGAAAAACTGCTGGGAAGTCATGAAAACCGTATACGATCCCGAAATTCCGGTCAACATCGTCGACCTGGGCCTGGTCTACGGCTGCGACGTAAGCCGTAACGAACAAGGCGGAAACAATGTACATATCAGGATGACATTAACCGCTCCGGGTTGCGGCATGGGACCTGTGATCCAGAGCGATGTGGAAAAATGTATACGCGCGCTGCCCGGCGTCAGTTCGGTCAATGTCGAAGTAGTACTCGACCCACCTTGGTCGCGGGAAATGATGTCGGAAGTGGCCCAGGTCCAGTTAGGTTTGTTCTGAACGATAAGCCCAAAAACCGCTGTTAGAGTATGTGAGAAATAAACTCCGCAATGGTAGGTGCGGATTGATTCGCACTGTACGGATAAATCCGCACCGATAGCCGGCAAAACATGAAGGTCAACGTTTGGCGCGGCGCTTATGCCGCCAGCGAACGACGCCGCTGATAAACAGTACGGGACATGCCAAACCGGTCAAAAATACGGCAATACGGCCCGCCCAGCCGAACGCCTGTCCGGAATGCAAAGGCCATTGCCAATACATGAACCAATCGCCGGCGCTTCCGTGCTCCGCATCTTGCACTCGAAGCAATGCGCCGCGGTTTCTAGCTATCATTAAACAACGTTCAGCCAGCACGTAGCGGCGCAATTCCGGCACATCTTTAAAGCAGGCGGTCAACATGGCTGACGGTGCATTATTCAAAACGTAGTAATGCGGAATGCCGTCGGGGTATTTCTCTCGGGCTTTTTGCAACGCAGCATCCAGCGATGTGACCGGCTGACCTGGCCCTACCGGCGCAATCGGCTCCGCACTCAACGGCGAAAAACATTCCACCAGCCAACGAAACTGATCCGGCAAATTGAAATACATGCCGGAAATCAGCAGTACCACCAATACGCCTGCGCTGTAAAAACCGGCTGTTTGATGCAAGTCATATGTCAGACGCTCTATACTGGCGCGGCGCTTGATAGTTAACGCCCGCCCCCATCGTCCGGTCAACGGCCACCACAGTATCAGTCCCGTCAGAGCCGAAATCAAAAACACTACCGCCAACATGCCGACGAATATCGACCCACTAGCACCTAGCAACAGTGCGTAATGCAGCTTGAACAAAAAACCGGCCAAGCTATGCTCGAAGGGATTGATGCCATGATAAAAAACTCGCCGATGCGTCACGACAGCGCTATGGGGATCGACGCCGATGGTAATCGATTGCGCGGACTCCGGCGCGGGACTATTGTTCGGGTAGTAAAAGCCGAACACATAATTGCCCCTTTCCTCCCTTGGCATATCGATGGCTACCGAGTCCCAGCCTGCCGGCGCAGCTCTTTCGGCGGTAGCGACAATCTCATCCAACGATAGTTCGACGACGTTGGATTCGGGTATTGAATGCCAATACAAAGTTGGATTCAACAAACCATCGATTTCATGCCAAAACACCAGCATAGCCCCGGTCAAGCCGATTAAGGCCAGCAATGCGCCAACCCCAAGCCCCAGCCACAAATGGATTTTCAGCCAAACTCGACGGCGAGCCTCGAGACGATCGATTGAACGCAATTGATCCGGCTTTTTAAACATCGAAAAGATACAACCCGATCAAAACTCCAAGCGCACGCTGCCGATAAAGCTGCGCGGCATGCCGAAATTGATGCGCGGCGCCCAAGGCATATTGCTGGCATCGTCCGCGTCGAGGTAATAGGTTTTGTCCAATAAATTGTCGACGTTCAGCTGCGTAATCAGTTTCGAATTACCCACTTTCCAGGCATAGCTGGTCAACAAATTCACCGTGGCGTAGCCGGGCAGTTGATAGGAATTATCCGGCGCACCTTCACGCTGACTGCGCGCCACCACGCCGGCACCAAACTTTAGACCTTGCAAGTCGCCGCTTTGAATTTCGTAAGTCGACCATAAACTGCCGCCGTTGCGCGGTACGTTGGATAATCGGTTGCCATCGTTGGCACCGCCGATGATTTCCGAATCGATGTATGCATAGGAACCTATCATTTTCCACCCCGGCAATAATTCGCCGCTCACGTCCAATTCCAGGCCTTCGTTGCGGACCTTGCCCAGAGTTTGCCAGCAGCGCGCGCCACAGCCGACCGATAAATTGGACTTGGTGATCTGGAATAAGGCCAGGTTAGTGGTCAAACGGCCGTCCAGCCATTCGGTCTTGATGCCGGCTTCCCATTGATGCGATTCTTCGGGCGGTGCCGAGTAGCCGCCGGATCCGGCACCGACCACGCCGGAGTTACTGACGCCGAAGTTTTCCATGTAGTTGCCATACAACGAGACTTGCTGGATAGGCTGCCAAACGATGCCTGCTCTGGGCTTGACCCGGCCCCAGCGCCCATTGCCTACGCCTCCGTAAAGGTGGTCGATGTTGTCGGCTTCGGCCCAGTCGTAACGCATGCCACCCAGCAAGTGAATGTTATACGGCAGTTTGATTTGGTCTTGCGCGTAGATGCCGAAGGTTCTCTGATTGACTTCGTAATCGTCGCCAGTACCCGGTGAAAATCCGTAAATATTGGGATCGAAAGCAGCTACGCTGCCGCAGGATCTATGCTGGGGATCGAACATATTGATGCCGGGAAAACCACTAAAGCTGGGATTGTCATCACAGGGGACCGCAATCATGCTGGAATCGTATTGTTCGCCGGCATTCCAGAAATCGTAATAATCGCCGCCGAACAGCATGGCGTGCTCGATGCCGTGGGTATCGAAATGGCCGCTCAGATTGATGTCGCTGCTATAAGTATGGCTGCGGTTGTTACGCAAACCGAATACGAAACGTTGCAGGTTGCCGTTGGCCGAGGCACCGCCAGCCGTGAAATTGCCATCGGGCAAAACACCCCAAGGCAACACGTTCATGCTATCGCTTTGCTGGGTATATTCGGCGTTGAAGCGGTGGTTCAACTTCCATTTGTCGTTGAATTGGTGTTTCCAGTTGTAACCGAGAACGATATCGTCGCCTTCGGACTGGGTGCCGTTTTCCCCAAGATTGCGCTCGCGCGGTATCGCCGCCGGCCGATTGCCGATGGCGGTGGTGCCCATGTCGGGAACCGATTTTGTGCCTAGGTATTCCATTTCGAAGCTGAGCTCGTCTTGGTCGGAAATCCTCCAGGTCAATACCGGCGCCACGAATACCCGCTGCCCATCGACGTAATCGCGGAAGGAGTCGCTGCTTTCGTAAGCCATATTGACGCGGTACAACAGGCTTTTGTCTTCAGTAACCGGCCCGGTGGCATCGACAGTGGTGCGATAGGTGTCGAAGGACGCGAATTGTTGTTCGACGGCGTAAAACGCTTCTTCCAACGGTTGTTTGGTCACCATATTGACCATGCCGCCGGTTTCGATACGGCCATACAAGAGAGATGCAGGGCCTTTAAGCACTTCGATGCGATCCAAATTGGCCGTTTCCCGTTTGCCGACTGTCGAGTTTGCCGCCTGCAAGCGCATGCCGTTACGGTAAATGTCGAAGGAGCGAAAGCCGCGCACGTTGAAGGTATCGGACAAGCCTCCGCTGCCGACATTGGTGTAGACGCCGCTGACGTTTTCTACCGCCTTCTCGACCCTTGTCACCTTGCGATCTTGAATCACTTGCTGGGTGACGGTTTGGATCGACACCGGCGTCTCCATGATGGGAGTGTCTCTTTTGGTGGCGGTCGTAGTTCTGGAAACCGTATAGATGCCCCTTGTATCGGAAGTGACTTGATCGCTGACCGTAACGGTTTCCAGCGTTTCGGTTTTTGTTTGAGGCGCTTGGCGCCGATGTTTATCGGGCTGGTTATCGACCGGTTTGGATTTAGCCGGCAGGGACTTTTGCTTTTCAATGATCACGGTCCCATCTTCCACCAGGCGGTAGACCAAACCGCTATTGACCAACAAGCGCTGCAAGGCGGCCTCCGGCGTGAAACTGCCGCTCAAACCTTTGCTTTTCAAGCCTTCGGTAATGCTGGCGTCATACACCAATAGTAAATTACTGGTTTCCGCCAAGCGGTTCAACGCGGCAGCCAATGATCCCGCCGGAATATTGTATTGCTGATTAGATGCGCTCTCGGCATGCGCCGAAGCCACCACTAGCACCGCGCTGACCAAAACTGATGCCGCCTGGCGCGGCCAATGGCGACCTAATAATTTTTCGCTCATGAATCTCCCTCTCTGTTGTTTTTTGAGACTAACAGCCGTTATGACGCATGCCCTAGGCAAAACAGGAGGTAAGGAAAATATTTTTTTCTAATGATGCAGCATGATCAAATAATCGCTGATGCGGGTGGATTTGATTTGCAAGGAACTTTGCAAGGCACCGACCACCGCCAATGGATCGTCGGTGCGGAATACGCCGTTGACGCGGCGGTCGGCGATACTGGCATCGCTGATCGTCAAAAAGCCCCGATGATAGCGATTCAACTCGGCAATCACTTCGCCTAGGGGTTTATTTTGAAATACCAGTTTTCCGCGCTGCCATGCGGTGATGGCATGGATGTCGGCCATGCGGGACTGGCTTATTCCGCGCTTTCGATCGAAATCCAGTTGTTGGCCTTGTTCCAGCTTGACCGTTTGATTGCTATTGTCCAGGTCGACAGCGACGCTGTGCTCGGTGACCGTCACTTGGGTCTCATCGTCATTCAAGCGAATATTGAAGGCCGTTCCCAATGCCGTCACGCTACCGTGTCCCGCATGCACCCGAAAAGGCCGCGACCTATCCGGACTGACCTCGAACAAGGCCTCGCCTTTCAACAGATCTAGCTGACGACCTTGTGCATCGAACGCGATGACCAATGCGCTATCGCTGTTTAAATGGACGACGGAACCGTCGCTGAGCGTTATGTGGCGCATTTCGCCAATCGCAGTACGATAATCCGCTTGCAGCAACATCCTGAAAGGGCTTAGCCAGAATAACAGGCAACAAACGGCGAGCGCGGCAGACCAGCGGGCAAGCCCAGGCAAACCGAACGCTCTCAGCCCACCCGGCAACCAAAACGAAGGCGTTTTTTGCATAACGGGCTTAGTCTGCTCAATCCTGGCTTCGATTGCATCCAGCTCTCTCCACAGCCGCGTGACCTTGGCAAATGCATCGGCATGGGCAGCATCGCCTGCCAACCAATTCTCGAAAGCCTGTAATTGTTGCTTATCCATTTCGCCGCTGTCGAGGCGAACCCACCAATCGGTAGCTTCTCTTTGAATGGCGCCAATTCGGCGGCTATCGGATGCTTGTTTCATAAAAATATCGAGGCCGCAAAGTATTTGTCATTATATGACGCACGGCAACCCTAAAAAAGGCAGTGTTATTCTTCGTCTATCCGTTGCAAGGCTAACAAGGCGTTGCGTAGATGTTTTTCGACCATGTTACGGGAAATGCTCAACCTTTCTGCAATTTCGGCATGACTGAGTTCCTCGAACTTGCGCATGACAAACACGGTACGGCATTTGGGCGGAAGTTGGTTTATCGCTAGCGCCAAGTTATCCAGACGCTCGTGGTTTGCCACAATGTGGTCGGGTTGAGCATTCTCTTTTTCCGCCATCCATTCCGGTAAGGTTTCTTCCTGACTGACATAGCGCTCGCGCACCGCATTGCGCCGTTCATAATCGGTCGCCAGATTGGCGGCGATGCGGTGCAACAGTGCGCGAGGATTTTCCGCCTGCTGCCAAAGACCTCCGCTCAGCATGCGTTGATAAGTTTCCTGTACGATATCGGCCGCCGTTTCCATACAGCCGCAGCGTCGAGTGATCACGCGGCGCAGTTCGTCATCGTAGGTTTTTATGAGTTGAGCAATCGCTAAGCTTTGCGAGCTGTCCATAAACAAGGCAATAATTAAACCGGGTGCCTTAGGCAAGCAGCTTTTATACCAATGCCAAAAACCAATTAAAGCCGAAACTTAACGCGCAAATCCAGACTCCGGCTATTCACTTTTGACCGTAAACTATGTTATTTAACTAATTGCTGCGTGAAATGACATAGCCTTGCAGGCCTATCGGCTCGGCGCCGTGCGCGGGAGCAAAAGGCATGGCAGCTCTGCGGCACGAAACGGCGAGCCACCTCTGAATTACCTCGCGGCATGAGGGAATCGAGATAATACTTTTACCGAACGCTAAAGCTATCGGCAATCTGTTGCCATTGAGTAACAAAAAAACGTAGCCAGCGTTCTTGATCGGTTTCGGCTATCGACGTATCTTGCGTATCGCTGGGCGCTTGCTCGGCGCGGGGGGTATCTTCCACGACGATAAAGGTGCCGGGTATCATGCCCATCCAGCAACTCCAGGGTACTACACCGGCTTCGTTTGGCGTGAATTCGATCACTTGTAGACCGGAGTGCAATTTGATTTCCAACCCGTATTCACGCACCACAATCTGATTGTTGCATTCGTTCAATTCCTTGACATTGATCGCCCATTTCACCGGTATGCCCTTGCGCAGGGTAAATTTATTCGGCGAGAAGCGGCTCTTCAATACATCCATGTGTATGGTCTGTTCGTTTTCGCAATTGGCCGAGTCGGCGATGGTGGGTGCTAAATATTGGGAAACCCGCGCAACAAGGGTGTTGAAATCAAGACCGCTGCCGGTTACCGCCAACCCTCGATTAATCATGATCAAACCCAGCGACATCACGATCACGCCGGAGGCTTTGAGTAGTTTCGGCGTCAGATTGCCGGACAGCAAACTGGTCAAAAAGCCAAAACCCAACAACAACGGCAAGGTGCCAACGCCGAAAAAAAACAAAGTGACCGCGCCTTGCATCCAGCTGCCTGTACCTGCCGCCATCACATACATGGCTTGCAATGGGCCGCAGATAATCATCAACCCGTTCAACAAGCCGATCACGAACGGATTACTGTGCTTGCGGTATTCCTTGCCGACGAAGCGCATTACGAAAGTTGGCGTCTTGAATTGAAAATGACTCAGCGCCGGAAATATCTCCAGCATGTGCAAGCCGAATAATATCAAGAACAAGCCGGCCGCAACCCCCACCGCACCCTGGGTGTAAGGGGTGAAGGCAACTATTGCACCGAAAGCGCCGAAAAGAGCTCCGATTGCCGTATCGGAAATCGTTTTCCCCAGGCCGTAGAGTAAGTGCGCAACATGGGATTTACGACCCTCCTTGGCTTCCTTGGTCGCGTAACCCAAAATCAATGGGCCGCACATGCCGACGCAATGAAAACTGGTCAGAAAGCCTATCAGCATCAACAAGCCGAAATTGACATCTCCAGTCAAATCCGGCATGCCGGCATGCTCCATGAACCAGCTATCCAACCACAAAATGAAGGCTATGCCGAGCAAGGCCAGCAAAATAAGCAAAACTCTCTTGAAGATACTTTTAGTTTGCGTTCCGTTGGCGGCGATCATCAGAAATTCCCAAAAAAATTAACGAATTCCAGCTAGGCAGCGACGCAATTACGGTCTAATCTGTTAACCGGCTAAATCAGGTGCTCAAAGAGTATTGAAAGCCCAGACGCTGGTCAAGCTTGAACGAGACATTTTCGCATTCGGCTACTTCCGCACTACCCATTCCTCACCGATTCATCAACACGGAGGCGAGTTATGAACGTCAAAGATCATTCCATTGGTGACACCGACGAAAAAACCAAGAAAACCCAAACCCGCAAAAGCAGGACCAAACGCATGGCCCCGCCCACCCGCGGTGAAGCGCTGATCAAAGGCGTATTCATGGGCTTCGTCATTTCCGGCGTCACTCATGCCAGCAAAACCATCACCAGCACATTGCTCCGCCATCCTCTGGCATTGTTCTCGACCGGCTTCGTCGGCGGCTATTTCACCCACAAATACCGCAAGGAGATCATCGCCGTGAGTAGCCGCACCGCAATGGAAAGCAAAAATTTCGTGCTGCGGCAAAAAGAAAATTTGTTGGACTTGGTCGCCGAAAGCCGCGAATACGCCGCCGAACAAGATAAAGCCGAATAAGCAGTTTTTTAATTTCGAGGTAACGACCATGACCCAAGTACACGAAGCAAAGATGGCAGTAGAAACCGGCGTCAAAATGATGGAAACGGCGATGAGCAAAATGGGCGAAACCATAAGCCACCCGATTGTCACGGGCGCCGTAGCCGGAGCAGTCGCCACCGCCCGTCAAAGCACGCTGAAAAAAATCCTGACCCATCCCGTTATTTTACTGGGCGCGGGTTTTGCACTGGGTTATTTTGTCTACCAATACCGCCGCGACTTGCAGGACAAGCCACATCAGGAAGAATAAGCCGGTTTGCCCCCGAAACCCACGAAATGAAGCCATCGCTTGAGCGAACAAATTCGCCACTACAGAACATTGGAAAATCGGGAACATATTTTTCCAAATTCTGAAAGGTGCAAGCGATTGAATCCCTGATAACCGGCTACACCAAGCTCGTCAGTCGAAATTCCCGGAGAGCGTCATGGCCCCAAACAGTCAAAACGTCAATCTGGCTCACGCCAAACTGGTACACAACCTCAAGCGGCGCATACGCATTATTTCGCCGATTTTGCAGAAAGACCCGGAACGCTGCTACATCCTGGAAATCCTGCTAAAAAAACGCCCCGGCATCATAGCCGTGCACAGCGTACCTGCGATAGGCTCGGTGACGGTTCGTTTCGATCCTTTGATTATGCCGTCAGCCAGCGTGTTGTCGGTACTGGATGCCGTGTTGGCCAACATCGGCCAAAAAAACAGCCATGCCGCAACCGCCGTCATCGTCGATGAGCATCTGCCTGAGCGGGAGCACAATCTTGCCATAGAAGGCATGACTTGCGTGTCTTGCGCGCTGTTGATCGAAATGTTGCTGCGACGCGATCCGCGCATCACACAGGCCAACGTCAATTACGCCTCGGAGTCTGCCGTGGTCAAGGGCCGACTCGGCAGGGACGAGACCATCTCTCTGGTCGAAAGCACCGGCTACAAGGCTCATGTCTTCGACAACCTGGCACAACGACAGCTTTTGATCGTCAAGGAAAAACAACGTCTAAAAGACGCCCGCAACCGAGCGATACTGTCGGTGGCACTCAGCGTGCCGGTCATGGCCATCGGCATGGCGGCCCCCGGCTCGCGTTTCTGGCACTGGGCGCAGCACCTTTTAGCCATTCCGGTAGTATTTTGGGCCGGCAAGCCGTTCTTCACCAAGGCGGCCAAGCTGGCCAAACAGGGCGCAAGCAACATGGACACCCTGATTGCGATGGGCGTCGGCTCCTCTTACGGTTACAGCCTGTACTCGTTACTAGCGGGGCGGCGCGGCTTGTATTTCGATTCGGCCACAGGCATCCTGAGCTTCGTCTTGATCGGCCGTTACCTGGAAGAAAAAGCCAAGGGCAAGGCGCACGAGGCGATACGCAAACTGGTCGATTTGCAACCGCAACATGCGACCTTGTTGCGGGATGGCCAGGAAATCGTCGTCGAGTTGGAACAGGTAGCCGTCGGCGACATGTTGCTGGTACGGCCCGGCGAAAAAATTCCCACCGATGGCGTGGTGATCGAAGGTTTGTCCAGCGTAGATGAAGCCATGGTCACCGGCGAAAGCCTGCCGGTCATCAAACAGGCCGGCGACAAGCTGGTCGGCGGCTGCCTCAACGCCAACGGCGTGTTGACGATGCGCGTCACTGCGATAGGCAACGACACGGTATTGGCCAATATCATCCACATGGTAGATCAAGCCCAATCCTCCAAGCTTCCCATACAAAAAACCGTAGACCGCATTTCTTCGGTTTTCGTGCCGTCGGTGATGGCTCTTTCCGCATTGACCCTGGTCGGATGGTTACTGGCCGGTGCCAGCATCGGTTTTGCGATTACCAACGCCATTGCGGTGCTGCTGATCGCCTGCCCTTGCTCATTGGGATTGGCGACGCCTATGGCCATCATGGTCGGCACCGGCCAATCGGCCAAACGCGGCGTCTACATTCGTAACGGCAGCAGCCTGGAAATGGCATCTCGACTGGACCACATTATTTTCGACAAGACCGGCACGATCACAGAAGGCAGGCCGCAGGTTACCGACTTCATCGTCGCCAGCCGCCAGGACGAAATCAAGCTGTTGGAACTAGTTGCCGCGGCCGAAACCGACTCCGAACACTTCCTGGCCAAGACCATCGTCGCCTATGCCGAATCTCGCGGCGTCGAACCCGGACACGTCGAAACCTTCGAAAACATTCCGGGCCACGGCATCAAGGCCAGCGTCGACGGCCAGCCTGTGTTGATAGGCAACGCCGACTGGTTGGAAGACTTGAAAATCAATATCAAGAACTTAAGCAAACGGGCCGCGCCGCTGGCCGAACAAGGCAAGACTCCCGTGTTCGTCGCGATAGCCGGCAAGGCGGCGGGTTTGTTCGGCATCGCAGATAAGCCGCGCGTGCATGCGGCCGAAGCGATTTCGCGTCTGCGCCGCCTCGGCGTCGAACCCTTGATGGTGACGGGCGACACCGAAGCGACCGCCCGTTATGTCGCCGGGCAAGTCGGCATAGACACCGTCGTTGCCCACGCCAAACCCGAACAAAAACTGGACATCGTCCGCGACCTGCAAGCCAAGGGCGCCAAAGTCGGCATGATAGGCGACGGTATCAACGACGCCCCGGCTCTGGCGGCAGCCGACGTCGGCTTTGCGATAGGCACAGGCACCGACGTGGCGATAGAAACCGCGGATTTGACGCTGGTCAGCGGCGACATCGTCAAAGTCGCCGACGTCATGGAACTCAGCGGAGCGACCTTGCGCATCATCAAACAAAACTTGTTCTGGGCGCTGGGTTACAACACCGTGGCAATTCCGGTTGCGGCACTTGGCAAACTGAACCCTATGATAGCCTCGGCTGCGATGGCAATGAGCTCGATTTCGGTCGTAATGAACTCCTTGCGCCTGCAGCGCAAATAAACCCCGCGCCCCGCTCACCCAGAACAGGTTTCGTCTATTTCGTAGATAGATCGCTTGTTCTGGGTTAAACTGCCGTCCCCAAGCCCGTCCATTGATGAATTAAAGTCCCCGATGAAAGCCATCCAGTCTCTGTTTTTGTTTTTTCTGATCGTCCCTTTCGTGGAAATTTATCTGCTGCTGCAAGTCGGCGGCCTGATCGGTGCCTTTCCGACCATCTTTCTGGTGGTTTTTACTGCGATATTGGGCGCCTGGCTATTGCGGCGGCAAGGCTTTGAGACCTGGCAACGCTTTCAAAGCAATTTGGCTCGAGGCGCACTACCGGCTTACGAAATGATAGAAGGTCCGATTTTACTGATCGGCGGTGCGCTGTTGTTGACACCGGGTTTTTTTACCGATGCAATGGGCTTTGCCTGCCTGATTCCGGGTTTGCGTCGAAGAATCTCCCAATACATCATCGAAAACCAACTACTGGCCGGTGATGCGGGTACCCTGTTCAAACAGGCCAGATCCCAAGACAGCAGCGTCATCGAAGGGGAATATAGCAAGCATGATCGCGAAGTTTAAAGCCATCCGAATCCTGCTCGGATTCGGATGGCCTGAGGATTATTGACTATCGGATTCGGAACCTGTTTCGGATTCCACAGGGGTGGCCGTTTCTTCTTCCAGCGTACTTTTGCCGAAACCGGAATAAGCCGGACACCAACCAAAATAACTCGTGGCCACCAACACCAAGCCGACCAGCAACATCAGCACACTGGCTGTAAACAACGATGCCACCAACAATACGATACCGGAGTATAAGCGCACTTTTTTATCTTTGGCGCCGACATTGTGCTCGAACTTGACCAAACGTTTATAATCGAAACTCATTTCCAACCCTCTCTGTGCAATAGTTTTTATTATCCTGACTCAAGGCTTTCCTTTTGAAGAGCTAGCAACTATACACAGCTCATTGAATTTCGCAAATAAAAAATGGATGTCTCAACTATCATCGACCCGTTAAACGACGCCCAGCGTCTTGCCGTTTCCGCCCCCAATCAGGCCATGTTGGTATTGGCCGGCGCCGGCAGCGGCAAAACCCGGGTATTGGTTCACCGCATCGCCTGGCAAATCAAAATCAATCAGCTATCGCCTTATCACATCCTGGCGGTAACCTTCACCAACAAGGCCGCCAACGAAATGCGCGAGCGCATCGAGGGCCTGTTGCAAATTTCCGCCAGGGCGATGTGGATAGGCACTTTTCACGGCTTGGCCCACCGCTTGCTGCGCCAACACGCCGAACAAGCCAAATTGCCCGCTAATTTCCAGGTCATGGACAGCGACGATCAGTTGCGCATCGTCAAACGCCTGGTAAAGGCCATGAACATCGACGACAGCAAATGGCCGCCAAAACAGGTGCAATGGTTCATCAATGCCCAAAAGGAAGAAGGCATCAGGGCGCGCCACATGCACGAAACCAACGACATTTATCATCGCCAGATGCTGGCGGTTTACAAGGCCTACGAAGAATTGTGCGACCGTTCCGGCCTGGTAGATTTTGCAGAGCTTTTGCTGCGCGCCCACGAACTCCTGCGCGACAACGAGGATTTATTGCGTTTTTACCGCCAGCGCTTCCAACAAGTCCACGTCGACGAATTCCAGGACACCAACACGATACAATATGCCTGGCTGCGGCTTTTGACCGAAGGCAATAACAATCTGTTCGTGGTCGGCGACGACGACCAATCGATCTACGGCTGGCGCGGGGCCAAAATAGAAAACATCTTCAACTTTCAGAAACATTATCCCGAGCACCAAGTCGTGCGTCTGGAACAAAACTACCGTTCGACCGGCCATATCTTAAAAGCCGCCAACACGCTGATCGCCTACAACGAGGCCCGCATGGGTAAGAATCTGTGGACAGAGGCCGGTGAAGGCCACTTGATTTCACTGTATTCGGCCTTCAATGAACAGGACGAAGCCTATTTCGTCGTCGAAAAAATCCGCCAATGGGTCAAGGACGGCGGTTTGCGTAGCGACGTGGCGATTTTGTATCGATCGAACGCCCAGTCTCGCCAGTTCGAAGAACGCCTGATGACCACCGGTACGCCCTATAGGGTTTACGGCGGTCTGCGCTTTTTCGAGCGTATGGAAATCAAAAATGCCCTAGCCTATCTGCGCCTGTCCACACATAAGGACGACGACGCTTCGTTCGAACGCATCGTCAATACGCCGACTCGCGGCATAGGCGCCAAGACTCTGGACGACATGCGCATACTCGCCCGCGAGAAAAATCTGTCCCTATGGCAGGCCAGCGAGCGCAT
>JAQTYP010000409.1 GCA_028688235.1 Methylomonas sp. | reverse complement strand
ATGCCGATAGGCACGCCGTTCGAGGTCACTCGCTCGCACGCGGACAGGATGGTCGCGGCCGCCGAACGCCTGCAAGCGAAATATATCGATCCGGCGACGAATGCCAGCATCGTGACGGCGATTTTCTGCAGCGTCGGCAGTACCGGCGGTAGCGCCAATCCCCAGTCGCATGTTGCACAAGTCTTGTTTCAGGTCGTTCCGCCTGAAATTCGCAGTATCAAGATCAGTGGGCAGGATCTTGCGAAAGAATGGCGGCAAATGATAGGTTCCATACCGGGAGCGGAACAACTCAGCTTCGTCGGCGAATTACGCCGCGGCCGGGGGATGCCGCTGGATATCGAATTCAAGGGCCACGATTATGCAGCGTTGGCCGAATTCGCGCGGTCGTTCGAAGATCGTCTAGCGACTTACCCCGGCGTCTTCGATATCTCCGACAGTCACGAAGCGGGCAAGCAGGAGCTGCAACTGAATATAAAACCCGAAGCCGAGCTATTGGGAATTACGTTGGACGATCTGGCGCGCCAAGTGCAACAAGCTTTCTTGGGGTTGGAAGCGCAACGCATACAACGCGGCAGGGACGATGTGCGCGTCGTCGTGCGATATCCGGCTACTGAACGCCGCTCGCTGGCTAGTCTGAATCAAATGCACATTCGCGCGCCTTCCGGCATAGAAGTGCCGTTTGCCGACGTGGCAACCGTAGACGTGCTTCGCAGCCCCGCCAGCATAAAGCGTGCGGATCGTTTCCGCACCGTCAACGTGACGGCGGATATCAATGCAAAAACCGTACGCATGGACACACTACGTAGCGACCTGGAGGAATGGTTACAGGAAGCCACGGACTCCAGGCCCGGCATACAGTATCGTTGGAAAGGCCAGGCTCAGGAACAGGCGGAGTCTTTCGCCAATATCGCTTCAGGCATACTGTTAATCTTGATCGGAATTTATTCGATGCTGGCCATTCCGTTTAGGTCCTACACGCAACCTTTTATCGTCATGGCTGTGATTCCCTTTGGCTTGCTGGGCGCACTACTGGGGCATATGGCGATGGGCATCGATCTGACCTTGAATAGCCTGCTGGGTATGGTGGCGCTGATAGGCATCGTCGTCAACGACAGCCTGGTATTGGTCGATTTCATCAATCGCGGCAGACTGGCCGGCGCCGACCTGATCGACGTGGTCACCCGGGCCGGAACCCGACGCTTCCGGCCGATTTTATTGACTTCCTTGACGACGTTTGCCGGCCTGTGCCCCTTGATGATCGCTAGCAACGTGCAGGCTCAATTCTTGGTGCCGATGGCCGTATCGATGGGCTTCGGCGTGTTGTTCGCCACTTTCATCACGCTGTTTTTCGTGCCTATCAATTATCTGGTTCTGGACGACATGGGCCGATTGTTCGAGAAATTCAAGGCGGAGATTACGGTATGAGCCGGATGCGACGGCTTAAACGCGATTGTCTGATGAGCTGTGTCTTGCTGGCATTGGAGGCGGGCTTGCAGGGCTGCAGTTATTTCAGTCCTGCCGAAACACTGCCGGCTACGGTACCTGTTCCCGAAACCTGGTCTGCGACACGGTCTGTCCCGGAAGCGTCGGTAAGGCCTTGGTTATCGGAAATCGGGGATAGTGAGTTGCAGGCATTGGTCGAAGAGGCATTGAGCCGCAATCCGGCTATTCGTAGTTTGATCGCCGGCGTCGCCGTTGCGGACGATCAGGCCTGGCTGGACTGGTCAGCATTTTGGCCGCAATTGACCGGCGGCTTCAGGTCAAGCCGGAATCAACGCAACAATGCGGCAGGTTTCGCCGTATCTCCAAGGCCGGTCAATAATTTCGGCTTCAATCTGGATTTTTTGTGGGAGATAGACCTTTGGTACAGGCTAGGCAACGAACTCGAAGCAAGTCTGCACGAGAAAACGGCGGCAGAAGCCGATTTACAGGCGGCTCGTTTATCCCTGGCCGCCAATATAGCCAAGACCTGGTTCGATGCGATTACCGCGAGACAGCTGTTGAGTCTCGCCGAACGAACCATAGAAAACTATGGACGTACGCTGGAGATCGTCGAACAGGGTTACGACAAGGGCTTATATCAAGCGCTGGATCTAAGACTTGCCCGCCAAAATGTGTTGTCCGCCCAGCAGCGGCGTGAAAATGTGTTGAGGAGTTTGGACGAAACGACGAGGTCGTTGGAGTCGCTACTGGGGCGCTATCCCGGCGCCGACTTGAAGACGCCGGAGCAATTGCCGGTATTCGATAAGCCCCTGCCAGATAGCGTGCCGGCCGGCTTGCTGCGGCGGCGGCCGGACATCGTTGCCGCCGGCGAGCGCTTCCGGGCCACCGATCAGCGTTTGCTGAAGGCGCGGAAAAACATGCTGCCGACCATACAATTAACCGGTAGCGTCGGTACCAGCACCAAAAAATTGGAAGAAGTGTTCAATCCTGAGAATCTGATTTGGAATCTCGCCGGCAGCCTGACTCAGCCGTTGTTTCACGGCGGCCAGCTTTTTGCAGAGCGCAGTCAGGCCGAGGGTCGCGTTGAAAAAGCGGCGGCGGACTATGCGCAAGTAGTTCTGCAAGCGTTCAAGGAAGTGGAAACCGCATTGGCCGCCGAGCAACGCTATAAAAATCAGGAGGCGCTGTTACGCGCCGAAGTCGTCGAAGCCAAAGAGGCCGAACGTTTGGCCGAATTGGATTATTTGTCGGGTTTGATCGACATCGTCACCTTACTGGAGGCGCAGCGCCGCGCCCTGGATGCCGAAAGCAGCCGGCTGGACATGAGTCGACAATATTTGCACAATCGTATAAACCTTTATTTGGCCTTGGGTGGCCCTGTACTCGAATCGGACGAACTATGAGATTGATCAGGCGAATATTTCCCTTAATGGTGATCTCTTTGGGTATTTTGGCGGGAGTGGTTATTTACGCCGGCAAACAGCCGGCAAAACGCAAGCCGGCAAAGGCCAATACCTTGAGCGTCGAAACGCAGGTTTTACAGCCGGAGCGTTTCTCGCCTACCATTGTGACTCAAGGCGTCGTCGAGCCCAGGACCACGACCACGCTGATACCGAGGGTCAGTGGCGAGGTCGTGGCGGTGTCGCCTAATTTCAGGCCGGGCGGTTTTTTCGAAAAAGGCGACGTGTTGCTGACAATCGATTCCAGCGATTACCGCTTGAATATCAAAAGTGCGCAGGCCGAGTTAGCCGAAGCCCGTTTCAATTACGAACTGGAACGCTCGCAAGCCGAACAAGCCGCCGAAAATTGGAGCAAATTAGAGAGACAACAGACCCCGTCTGACCTGGTGCTGCACAAGCCTCAGCTGGCAAAGGCCGAGGCGGCCGTGGAGGCTGCGCAGGCTAAGCTGCAGCGGGCAGAGCTGGATTTGCAGCGCACCCGCATCGTAGCGCCTTACGCCGGCCGTATTCTGGAGCAGTTTGCAGACGTGGGGCAATACGTTTCGCCTGGAAATCCCTTGGCCAAGATATTTGCGACCGATTACGTCGAAATCCGCTTGCCGATCAGCGAAAAGCAAAGCGGTATGCTGGAACTGCCCAGCGTTTACGCCGGCGAATCTGCCCGCGGATCAGGACCTCGCGCCACCGTCATTGCGACGATAGGCGGGCACGAA
>JAQTYP010000020.1 GCA_028688235.1 Methylomonas sp. | reverse complement strand
ATAGATCAACGCCTCGGCCACGCGACCACCGAACAAACTGGCGATCTGACTTTCCAGCTTATCTTTACTGGCGCTGTACTGGTCACGTTCGGGCAAAAACATCGTAATGCCGAGGGCGCCGCCACGCGGCATGATGCTGACTTTGTAAACCGGATCGTGTTCAGGCACCACACGACCGACAATGGCATGACCGGCCTCGTGATAAGCTGTCATCAATAATTCTTCCCGGCTCATGATCATCGTGCGTTTTTCGGCGCCCATGATCATTTTGTCGCGCGCCTTGTCCAGATCGTTCATGGACACCTCGCGTTTGTTATTGCGCGCGGCAAACAATGCGCCTTCGTTGATCAGATTGGCCAGTTCCGCACCGGAAAAACCGGGAGTACCACGCGCCAGATCGGTCAAATTTACGTCGTCTGCCAACGGCACGCGATCGCCGTGAACTTTTAGAATTTGTTCCCTACCCTTAATATCGGGCAAGCCGACTTGTACCTGCCTATCGAACCGCCCCGGTCTCAGCAAGGCTTTATCCAGAATATCCGACCGGTTTGTGGCCGCGATGACGATGATGCCTTCGCTGCCGCTGAAGCCGTCCATCTCGACCAGCAACTGGTTCAAGGTCTGCTCCCTTTCCTCGTTACCGCCTCCCATGCCGGCCCCGCCGCGCTGCCGCCCGACGGCATCGATTTCGTCGATGAAGATGATGCACGGAGCACGCTTTTTGGCCTGCTCGAACATATCCCTCACCCTGGATGCGCCGACACCGACGAACATTTCGACGAAATCGGAACCTGAAATCGAGAAAAAAGGCACGCCCGCTTCGCCG
Organism: Methylomonas sp.; assembly: GCA_028688235.1. Lineage (GTDB taxonomy): Bacteria > Pseudomonadota > Gammaproteobacteria > Methylococcales > Methylomonadaceae > Methylomonas. Next base: position 14,249 of record JAQTYP010000020.1, on the reverse strand, counting down.
GCGATCGCCTTGGCCAGCAAGGTTTTACCGGTACCGGGAGGGCCGACCATCAATACGCCGCGTGGAATTTTTCCGCCCAAGGCCTCGTATTTGCCGGGATCTCGCAAAAAATCGACCATTTCCACGACGTCTTGCTTGGCTTCTTCACAACCAGCCACGTCTTTGAAGCGGATTTTGACTTGGTCTTCTTCCATCAGTTTGGCCCGGCTTTTTCCGAATCCCATTTGCCCGTCGCGCCCGCTTGCCATCATGGCTTGCTTGCGCATGAAGTAAACCAGCACGGCAATCAACAACAGGGTTGGCGCCCAGGAGATGAAAATAGTCATCAGTGTCGATGGCGGCTGCGGCTTCTCGACTTTGATTTTGACGCCGTATTCCAACAGCTCGTCTATCATCCGCATGTCGTTGGGGTTATAGGTCGAAAAACGGGTGCCGTTATTCCGCTTGCCATCGACAATATTGCCGGCAATCGTGACTTCCGTAACGACGTTATTGCGCACATCTTCGATAAAGTCGGAATACGAAATTTCGTAATGCGGATCGTATTCAGGCATAGAACGGCTGAAAATCGAAGACACCACGAAAGCAATGGCCGCTACAATCACGGCTACGATTAAAAACTTTTTCATGATCGAAATCCCCTAACCTATTTTTCGCTGGAGAAATACTTGAAAAAATCCGAATTGGGTTTTATCACCAAGGTATCCTGAGTGTTCTCGAACGACGCCTGATAAGCCTGCAAACTGCGATAAAACGCATAAAACTCCGGATTCTTGCCAAAACTTTTCGCATAGATATCGGCCGACTCGGCATCGCCGCGGCCGCGAATGTTTTCAGCTTCCCGCCGGGCATTAGCGACGATCACTTGTTTTTGCTTATCGGCCTCCGCACTAATCAGCTCCGCGCTTTCCGCACCTTGCGAGCGGAATTCCCGCGCCACCCGCTCGCGTTCGGCCCGCATGCGTTGAAACACTGAACTGCTGACTTCCTGCGGCAAGTCTATGCGCTTGATCCTGATATCCAGCAGTTCAATGCCGTATTTTTTGGCCAGAGGCGACAATTTTTCCAGCAAGGTAGTCCTCAGTTCGCTACGGTCTTCCGAAATCAACTGCTTGATCGTGCGTACGCCGAATTCACCGCGTATTGCGTCTTTCATGATTTGATCGAGGCGATGATTGGCTTGAAACTCATCACCACCGACCGTGGTATAAAAAAGCCCCACATCATCTATTCGCCACTTGGCAAACGAATCGACGATCACATTCTTCTTCTCGGAGGTAAGAAAACGCTCGGATTTGGCATCCAAGGTCAGCACACGCGCATCAAATGTACTGACATTATTGATGAAGGGGGCTTTAAAATGGAGTCCGGGTTTCAAATCGGATGTAACGATCTCCCCGAGACGAAAAAGTATGGCTTTTTCATGTTGATTGACATGAAAAACCGACATCGACGCCAGCAGCAAAATCGCCAATCCGGCCGGAAAGAGTATTTGTGATTTGCTCATGGTTTGCTCCTGCTTGGACGAAATGCCTTGGGCGCCGTTTTATGGGCAATGCTTTTGTCGATATTGGCAGGCTCGGCTCCCGTCTCGTTTTCATTCACCAGCGATACCGACGGCGCCTGTTGTGACGTCAGTTGTTGCATGGGCATGTACAAAGCCGGCGGCTGATCGGTGTCGACTACGATCTTGTTGGTCGATGCGTAAAGCTTTTCTTTGGCTTCCAGGTATAGGCGCTTTCGCGTAATACCGGGATTTTTATCGTATTCGACCAATAACTGCTCGAAACGCTCGGTTTCGCCTTTGGCCTTGGCCACTTTTTCAGCCGCGTAGGCTTCGGCTTCCTGCAAGATGCGGGCGGCAGCGCCACGGGCCTTGGGTATCACCTCGTTACTGTAAGCTTCTGCCTCGTTGATCAGACGCTGCTTATCCTCGCGTGCGCGAATCGCGTCTTCGAAAGCGCCCTGCACTTCTTCCGGCGGCTGGGCATCTTGCATGTTGACGCTCGCCACACTGATGCCGGCCTGGTATTCGTCCATGGCCACCTGGATTTGCTCCTTGATTTCGGCGACGATTTGACTGCGCCCTTCGGTCAAGACGAAATCCATGCTGTTTCGGCCTATCACGCCGCGTAACACGCTTTCGGTCAGTTGTTTCAAAGTTGCCTCATTGTTCTTGACATTGAACAAGTAGGCCGAGGCGTCGTTGATCTGGTATTGAACGGCCAAACGCACGGCGATGATGTTTTCATCGGCCGTCAACATCAGGGATTCTTGAGGGATCATAGACGATTTGCTCATCCGGCTCATGTCGCTATAACCGACTTCGATGTATCGCTGCTGCTCGACGTTGACGACATTCACGGCCTCCATAGGGGCCGGCAAATGCCAATGCGGCCCTGGCTGGGTGGTATCCACATAAGCGCCGAACCGGGTGACCACGCCGCGATTGCCCTGATCTATGATGTAGATGCCGCTGACCAGCCAGACCAACACCAATATCCCACCCAAAAAACCGGTCAGTTTATAGAATGAAAACAGGTCTTTATGTTGATGGTAAAAACCCAGGGTTTTGGCCGAAATGATTTTCCACTGCTTATCGAATTCCATTTTCCAGTCTGGCGGCGGCGTTTGTTTGTCCGCATCGTGGTTTTCTGAAGACATAATTACTCCTCTTATACTTAAATCGGCCTGAATCAGACCTTATTGTTATTTTTTGTCGTGCTTCTACATGATACGCGGTCAATTGCCGCCAAAACACAGTTAAAGATTATTTAAATGTCGGTTGGTTCCAAAAATAACATAAGGTCAAAGCCAAATTGTTGTTTTAATTTGCTTAATGCCTCATTTTGTATTTGCCTTACCCGCTCCCGAGTCACCTGCAGATGATCCGCAACGGCTTGCAACGTCATTTCGGTATGGTTTTTTAATCCAAAACGCATGGCCAGTATGTGGGCTTGTTTTTCCGGCAAGGTCGCTACGACCTTATCCATGAAACTTGCCAGATCGATCTCTAGCAATTCCGCCAATGGTTGTGGAAATAGCCATTGCTGCATTCTCTCCATCTGCAACATGCCATCATCTTCTTCAGCGATACCTGATTCGTAAACAAACGTAGCCTGGTAATAGCTGCTGATGGTTTTGATTTCAGATTCGCTTAGATCACAACAAACTTTTAACTCGGCCAGCGTAGGCCAGCGCTCATGCTGCATATAGGTTTTGCGCATGGCATCGAACACCGGGGAGGATTTTTCGGCCAACGCCACAGGCAGCGGAACCACCTTGTCTTGCTTGACGACCAATCGGGAAATCGCTTGCTTGATCCAAAATATCGCATAGGTCGAGAAACAGATTCCTCGCCCGGAATCGAAGCGATCGACGGCTTTGATCAGTCCAACGACTCCTTCTTGCATCAAATCGTCGAAACTCAAGAACACTGTCCTATATTTATGCGCGACGAATGCGACCAAGCCGGTATTACCGGCAATCATTTCCTGCCTCAGGCGCTTCAACTCGAGCCTGGCATGCTGCAACTCGGCCTTATATCGGACATCCAGCTCGCCAGACAAGCCTAACTGGTTTTGGACGCGTTCGCTGGTCTCTATTAAATACGCGGGCAAAAAATGCAGCTCGCGCATGATTTGACTAGCCTCCGATGACAGCTCGATCGCATCCAGATTCACCGTACCCAAAAGCTGTACAAAAATATCCCTCTGTATAGGATTATCCGCTAGAGGTCCTTGCCGAACGGAAGACAAAGGCTGTAATACAGCCCGATGCAAATGGCACTCGCCAACCAATCGGTACATGACATGCCTGAATTCATCGCCGTTTTTGATCAGCAGCATCTCGGAACACTCTCTGCCTCTGGTCAATTCAGCCAGAAGTTGACTAAGCAACAGTTTGGCCGCCCGCTTGTCCGCCAACAGCGCCTGGAACAAGCGGGAACGCGCTTGCTCGACGTTGGCGGCCAACAACAGCGATGCCGAGCTATTAGCGTACTCTGGGTTCTGTGTAACTGCGTCGCATACATCGGACATCGAAAATCTCCGAATCGAAAACAAGGTTGGCAGCGAAGATACATTTCTGTAAAATTTTTGTCAAATTTTATTTTGTACAAAACATAAACAATGTATTCAATCAAAGCCATAACCACCTTGACCGGTTTGACCGCCGAGACCCTAAGAGCATGGGAGCGCCGGTACAACTGCGTTACGCCGAAACGTAGCGCCAGTAGCCGGCGCTCCTATTCCCAAAACGATCTGGAAAAACTCACGTTATTGGCAGGCCTGACCCGAAACGGGCACGCCATCAGCAAAATAGCCAATCTGACTTGCGAACAATTGCGCCAGTTCCAGGATCAAGCTCCGGAAACGGGTCAAACACCGCAGTCCTACCTATTCGAACAAATACTCGAAGCGTTGAAACATTACCGAATCGAACGTTGCGAACAATTACTGAAACAAGCATTACTGGCTTACGCCCCCTTCGACTACGTCAAAGACGTTTTGTTACCCTCGCTGCATCTGGTAGGTGACCTGTGGCATCAAGAGAAAATTACGGTCGCCCAAGAGCATCTGTTTTCCAACTGTATAAAACGCATCGTGTTAACGATGATCAACAACCTGCATCAGTCATCGACAAACAATCCGGCCATGCTGTTTGCAACGCCCAGCGGCGAACAACACGAGTTCGGCATATTGCTAGGCTGTCTGATCGCAGCGGCCCAACAATATTCGTGTTACTACCTGGGGGCCGACCTGCCAAGCACCGACATCATCGATGCCTGCCGCCACCTAAAACCCGACATCGTCGTCATTGGCATGGTGAAATCTCCTCCGGAGGAAACGACCATCATGCATCTCGATCAGTTGCTAGCCTTTGGCAGCGAAAGCACCAACAAAATCTGGCTGGCCGGCGCAGGCGCCGAATATTGGTTTCAGCATAAAACCTTCGCCTCCGAGTATTGTGAACTTATCACAGACATCGAACATTTCCGTAGCAAAGCCCGGCAACAACTTTTTTTTAATACGCGACCATCTTGACAAGCAGCGCTTGCAGATACAGACTCGGCTGCTAAAAACGATATTAAGGAGGTGTGCAATGAAACTATCGTATGCAGTTTATTTTGCGTGCGTACTATGGACGGCCTGTTTTCCGGCCCATGCCGCGAGTAATTACCAGTTCGAGCCAGGTGATACGGTTTTGACCAATTGCCGCCAGATTTACACCAAAGGCACGGTGATCGCCAGAGTCGACGATGGTTACACCATACACTTCCCCAAGAAGAGCGGCCCCATCAATTGCCCCCCGTTTCGCTGGCATGCCGAATTCGTTCAGCCGTTTCAATCGGTACAGACCTATAAGCTGCAGTTTTTCGGCGGCCTGAAGCGAGATCTGGTTTTTCGGGTGGGCGAGACTGTGACGCTACGATTCGAAGCCGACAAACGCATCGTCAAAAATAAGAACAATGTGGATATCGAGGCGGAAATCACCGACATCAGCGATAACGGCGCAATCGCGGTAAAACTGCTCAGTGCCGACCCGGAGTCGGCTGCGATGTTTTGGAAATTCGTAGGGAACAATTATGTCGATCTACGCCACGCCGCATTGGCGGTAGAACGGGATAAACGCTAAGACTTATCCGGAGACTACTTGCTTGCATGCCAGCACCTGATGGCCTGCAAGCGCGGTCAATGCCCGCGCTGCTCCCAGAACGCCAACATACTGTCCTCATCCACGGGCCTGCTGAATAGATAACCTTGAATGATGTAGCAACCGTTGTCGAACAAAAACTGACTCTGAACTTCCGTCTCGACCCCTTCGGCCACCAATTTGATATTCAGATTTTTTGCCAGATCGATGACCGCTAACGGAATGGCGGTTAATCGAGTATCCTCCAAACTTTGTTGATCGGTTATCTCCATGATAAACGAACGATCGATTTTGAGCTCGTCTATGGGTAAATGGCGTAAATAGCTCAAGCTCGAATAACCCGTACCAAAATCGTCGATAGAAATCGCCACGCCCAGATCTTTTATCGAATGCAGCAATTCGATAGTGCTTTGCTCTTTGTTCATCACCACCCCCTCGGTCAGCTCGACTTGAATCAAGGCGGGGGCTATGCCGTAGCGTTTGATGGCCTGTTTTAACGTTCTATGCAGATTGCCGCGATGGAATTGTATAGGCGAAACATTGATCGCGACGGGTGCCAACTTCGCGCCACTCTGCTGCCATTTTCTCAAGGTTTCGCAAACCCGTTCAATCAACCAACAGCCGATATCCACGATAAAGCCGGTTTCTTCCGCAATCGGGATGAATTCTGCCGGCGACACTATTCCCAACTCGGGGCTGTACCAGCGCAACAACGCTTCGGCACCCACTATCATTTTCCGATCGAGTGCATATTTGGGCTGGTAATGTATGACCAGTTCCCCGCGTTTCAAGGCGTTATGCAAACCATGCTGTATCAACATATAGCGCTCGGTTTGATTCTCCAGGACTTCATCGAAAAACTGAAAATTATTGCGCCCTTCCTTCTTCGCCAAATACATCGCACTATCGGCGTGTTTCAACAATGTCGCCGGATTCCCCCCGTCTTTCGGAAACAGACTCACGCCTATGCTGAGCGTAATGCGCAATTCGCGGCCGGCGATTTGATAGGTTTTACTGGCAGACCTAAAAATTTTGGCCACGAGCCTGGCTGCCATTTCCTGGCATCCGACGTTCGGCAACAAGATCGCAAATTCGTCGCCGCCCAAGCGACTGACGGTATCGACCTCGCGTACCGAGGCTTGCAATGCCTGAGCGACACTCAATATCAGATCGTCACCGACCCCGTGCCCCAGGGTATCGTTGATATTTTTGAAATGATCGATATCCAGATAAATAACGGCCAATACGGAACGATCGCGTTGCGCCTGTAAAATGGCCTGATTCAATCTGTCGTTCAACAACAAGCGGTTAGGCAGATTGGTCAGGCAATCATGGTGGGCCAAATGCCGCATCTTCTCTTCGGCTGCCAGCCTTTGAGTGATATCGGCGAATACCGAAGCATAATTGCAGATTTCGCCTGCGTCGTCGCGAATGGCGCTGATGTTGATCCATTCTAAAAACAACTCGCCATTCTTGTGCCGATTCCACAATTCGCCGGACCAGCGCCCGTATTCATTCAGTTCATTCCACATCTGGTGATAGAATTCACTATCATGCTTGCCGGAACTCAGGATTCTAGGATTACATCCCAATACTTCCGCCTCGGTATAACCGGTTATTTGAGTAAAAGCCGGATTGACGCTGACGAAATTACAATGCTTGTCTGTGATCGTGATCGCCAACGGCGAAGTCATGAACACCGACGACGACAACTTCAGCTTTTGTAAAAATTCGCTGTGGCTAACGCAATGACGGATGGCCGTCATCAATTTGTCACCGTCTATCGGTTTAGCCAAGAATTGGTTGATTTGCAAATTAACCAGATTTTCGACCTGAGCAGTTTGGTTTTGCCAGCTACAGGCGCCGCTGATCAATATGACAGGCACTTGTGGATCGATTTCCCGAATTTTTTCTATCAACTGCAAACCGTTCGTTCCGGATAAAACCATATCGGTAATCACCAATTTCGGCCTATACCTTTCGAACAACTCCAGAGCCGCCATCGCGTCGGATGCGCCATGCAAGGCCCCTACTCGTCTATGCAGATATTTCGAAAGCTGTTCGAGGGATTCTTGCTCGTCTTCGACATAGAGTACAGACAACCACTTCAACGAGTCATCGTCCCGCTGGACCGGTGAAATTTTCGGAGCCCGTTTTTGGATTCGATCGAGGCTTTTTTTAGTCAGCCCGGATACAGGCTCGAAGTAAAATTCCAGCAACGTGACATCATCGTGGTGCGACTCATCAGGAACTTGGCTTAGCATTTCGCCAATGCCGTCCATCAATTCACGGCCGCTGGTTTTCCTGATCAAATTCAGGCAGTGTTCCATGCCGGTCAAAGGAAGCCCGGCATCCAGAATTTCCGGCAAACCGTCGCTATAAAGATACAGCCTGGCCTGCTCGTTGCAGCGAAATACCTGCAGTTCCGGGCAAAAATTGTCGCCGGCTACTATCCCCATTGCCAAATGATTCGACGGAAAGGCATGCAATTGGTGCCCATCCATGGAAAAAACCAACAAAGGCGGGTTGCCGCAGTTGATGACTTCGAAGCGATGCTGTTTGACGTCCATACACAATAAAGTCATCGCGACAAAATGGTTGCGCAGACCTCGATGAAACAAGGCTTGATTCAATTCATCGGCAATCCTCGGCAAACTGAATTCGCGGGCCGCCAGCTCCCGAAAGCGCTGCGGCAGATCCAGGGCCGGCAATATCGCGGCCAAACCGTGCCCCATGCCGTCCGCCAACATCACATACAGGCTGTTTTCGGTCGCTTCGGTACAAAACAGATCGCCACTGATTGCTTGCTTGGACTTACTGAACACATTGAATGAGCTGTGCTGTTCATCACCGATAATCTGCGTCAGATAATATTTTAGGCGTTGCTCCTCGTGTTTATAGCCGGATACGGTTTCCTGCAAGCGGATCAAAGTGCCATTCAGGCTGCGCCGGACATGGATTTTCTCTGCGGCCTTATCCAGCGCTAGTTTCAACTGATCGAAACTGACCGGTTTGACGATGTACTGGACCGCGCCCAGCGTCATCGCTTCCTGTAACAGCTCTACCTCGGAATGAGCCGATAAAAAAATGATGGGCGTTTCGGCATCCAGATCACGTATGCCGCTAGCCATGCCTATGCCGTCCATTACCGGCATATGCACGTCGGATATCACCATATCCGGTTGATAGCGCCGATAACAATCGAGCCCCTGTTCCCCGTTTTCAGCCTCGATAACCTTTGCGCCTTGCCGACGCAAATAAATGCTCAACAGATTTCGCGCCTCCCTGATATCCTCGACGCATAAGATGGTTAAATCGGAAAGGGCGCCTGGGGCCACCCTTTTTTGCGGACTATTCATGATAATACGGGCTCCTGCGTTACAATTTTGGGGATAAACACACTGAATATGGCCCCATCGCTTCCATTTTTAACTTCGATACGCCCTTGCATACTGTGTCGAACGGTCAGCATGCTCATATACAAACCAAGGCCTAAACCTTCGGGTTTGGTTGTGAAATAAGGGTCGAAAATCTTGGATAAAATCTCTTCTTCTATACCGCCGGCATTGTCGCTGACGCTAATCACGACATAATCGCCTTGCTGTTCGAGATCAATGATCACTTTGCCGTTTCGAATATGCCTCTCGACGATTTGTTCCTTGGCATTGTTGACTAAACACAATATGACCTGCGACAACTCGCCGAAATGCACCAGCGCCGACAGCGAATTGTCCGCATCGACACACTTCAACTCTATGTTGTGATAAACCATCGTCGGTTCCAGCATACGCACATTGGTCCGGATTATTTCGGATAAAACCTCTGCTTTCAGCGCCTTGTTGGCTTTGAAGTAACCGCGGAAATCATCTATCGTACGGGACATGTCGGACAAAATCTCCTGCGAGCGTCGCAAGGCCTGATGTAGATTATCGGCACGGATTTCGCCGTACGCGATCTCGTCTTCCAAATTCAACAAGATGATGGCGAGCGTGTTTAAGGGTTGACGCCACTGGTGAGCAATATTAGCGATCATTTCTCCCATCGCCGCCAGACGGGCCTGTTGTTGCAGCAATTGGTCACTCAGGCGGTTTTTCGCCAGTTCCCGTTGAACCCGCAAATCCAACTCGGCGTTTAGATCGCGTAGCCGTGATTCCTCTTGTTTTTGCAGACTGATGTCGTGACAGGAACCCACCACCTGCTGCAAACAACCATTGACATCCCCTATCGCGGACATGCTAAGCGCCATCCACTGCCAGTGACTTTCGGCATTCATGATCCTGAATTGGATATTGTTGACTTCGCCCGTCCCGTTCCGCAGGGCATGAATAGAATCCAGCAGTATCGCCCTATCGTCGCCGTGTATCAGTTCCGAATTAAACAGTGTATCAAGAGTTTGCCCGATAAAATCGTCCGCGGGCAGCCCCAATAGTTCCTTGACTTGAGGCGAGACATAATCGATTCTCCAACCGCCGTCCGTGGACCAAACAATGGCATGAATGACCGATATCAGGGTGCTAAGCCGTGCCTTGAGCTGCCGGCTTTGACTGATGTCCCGAACGAACATCACGGCATAGTCCAAATCGCCGAAACGCAAATGATTAGTCAGCACCTTGACCGGATATACCCGCCCCGACCGGCTTCTCTGCAAAGTTTCCACGAACAACGATCCGTCGCGTTTCAACACTTGCCAATAACGTTCCCAGGATTCCGTTGGAAACAACAAGTCTATGGCATCCACGTTGAGCCTCGATATTTCTTCCTGACTAAAACCCGATGCCAGACAAGCTTGGCGATTGGCGTATTGGATATGGCCGTATCGGTCGAGCCAGTAAACCTCTATGGACACGTTATCCATCACATACTGGGTCATTTGCAACTGATGCCGTGACAGATTATCTGACGACTGTATGGGCTCTACCCGGGCATGAATAAATCGAACTCCGGCGTCGGAAAACAATTCCATATGCAGATAAACCGGCTTCGGGTACCCCTGCTTGCCGTGTTGCCAGGTTTGCCGCCGCATCACCGCGGTTTCATCGTCGATTAAAGGCCGGATGAACGCCGGAAAATGATGGTTGTTCAACTGTGGATAAACATCGAAGATATACTTGTCTTCGATTTGCTGTCGGGTGTAACCCAAGCTACGCAGGGCTTGCGAACTGATCCAACAAATTTTCAAACTATCGGCATTGAAAACATAAAGCTCGTCGCTATAGATCATGTTTTCTTCTCGAAAAGTGCCGCATACGCCCAAACATTCCTATTCTGAAAGACAGCCCCTATCCTACAACGAAAACGGCTATCGTCATGACCCGGCGCATCGAAAAACACTTTTGAAATGCTCAAACTGTGACGCAATTCATATGATTCTAACATTGAATCAATGCTGCCCATTTACACCCCGGCGCAACAAAAGCGATTGTCAAATTAAAACAAATACTTATCGAACTCCATTTATACTCGTTATTCGTAACGAAGACTTCGGGTTTTGTCCGGGAATACCGGATATAATGCCAAAGACCTACTTACCTGTCTGGCACAGGCTTTTGCAACAACCATCCTTGTTACTTTTGCCGTTAACCTTAAATCCGAGCTGAAAAGCAGTTTACGCTGATGCAATTTGAAAACCGCCTCGAACAGCTACGTGAAAAATTTGCCGACGACCTGCCTGATCGACTGGCCGATATCAAACGCTTGTATTGTGAAGAGTTGATTCACGGTGATCGGCAAGAGGCATTGCATATGGCCTTGCACCGCTTGACCGGTTTAGCCGGTACGTTCAAGGCCCATCGCATCAGCGAACTGGCCCGAAGTATCGAATTGCAATATGCCCCCTACCCGGCAGATACGGCGAAAGAAACGCCCAGCACCATCGCAACGCTATTCCAGCGTCTGGAGCAAGCTGTTCATCAGTATTTGGATCAGCCTAAAGCGATCAAAGACGACACGACCTGTGCCAATCCTTTAATCCGCCCCCCAAAACTGATCAGCCTGATACAAGACGCTCCTGTAGCCGCCGGCGAAATTGCCTCTGCATTGGAAGAAGCGGGATACCGGGTCGAAATACACCCATCCCTGAAATCGTTGGCCGCCGCAATTCAACATACTCGAACCCAGCCGTCTTTAATCATCATCGATGAGCAGTATACGACTCAGGATGAGGGCAATGCCGACAGTCTTTCAGAACTAAGGCAGGAAATCAAAGACTTTCCGCCTGTCGTATTGATATCGACCAAGCAAGACACGCTATCGAGGATTTATGCACAACGCGCAGGCATTAGCGAATATCTGGTCAAACCCCTAAGCAATTCCGACCTTACCCATGTCGTCGCACGCTATCTGAAAGCCGAAGCCAATAACAAGATCCTTATTATCGATGACGACGCGATTTGCGCCGACTATATCGCCTACATCATCCAAAACGCCGGCATGCAGCCTAAAGTTCTGGTCGATCCGTTTCAGGTCTTCGAAACGCTTAAAGATTTCGAACCCGATCTTTTGATCTTGGACATCAACATGCCAGGCTGTAACGGCATAGAACTCGCCCAAGTCATCAGGCAATGTTGTTGTTACAACTTGATGCCCATCATATTCCTGACCACCGGCAGCGATATCGACAGGGACCTGTGTGCGCTCAATAGCGGTGGTGACGAACTTATTCTTAAAACCGAATCCAACGAACATTTCCTGCGAAAGATTACGTCCAGACTTCGCCGCCATAGGCAGGCCAGACAAGTTAACGAACAATTATCCAGGGAACAGCAGCGCTCGGAACGCTTGCGCAAGTCTCAGCGCGATTTTCTGACCTACGTCGTGCACGAGTTGAAATCGCCGTTACACATCATGCTGGGATTCGGCGAATTATTGAAAATGAACGAGGATTTAGACGCCGAACAGCTGGATATGGTGGAAGAAATCATCCGCGGCGGGCAAACTCAATTGGCCATCATCAATGACCTGTCGGAACAGATCAAAATCGCCTCGGGCAAGTTGACGCTGAACATCGATAAACTCGACATCATCCCGTTGTTGAACAATATCATCACCGATGCTTCGCTGCTGGGCTTAACATCGAACATCCGCATCCATGCCGACTTCGATGCCGCAGAAGCCAGACTCGTCAAGGCGGACTCTCGCCGTCTGGAACAAATTTTGAATAATCTGCTGTCCAATGCCATCAAATACAACAAACCCGCCGGTACTGTGTCGGTCAATCTGCAAAATAGAAGCAACGGCATGTTGCGGATTAATGTGATCGATACCGGCATCGGTATTGCGGACGATGATTTGGAATTTGTATTCGAGGCATTCGAGCGTTTCAGCCATCATCGGCAAACCATAGAAGGAACGGGTATAGGCTTGTCCATCTGCAAACAGTTGATCGAATTGATGTCGGGTCGGATCGGCGTGAATAGTCAACCGAATATCGGCTCCCAATTTTGGATAGAATTGCCTCTGGCTCGGGAATGAAGATTGAAGGCATGAACATAGAAAATCGAATCACAGAACTCCAGAATCAAATCCAGGACTGGGGGATACGCTACCATACCTTGCTGAACACCTTAAGCGACGCCTTGATCACAATAGACCACCAGGGTTATATCAAAACCTTCAATCTCGCGGCCGAATCGGTGTTCGGCTACCGGGCAGAAGAGGTCATAGGCCAAAAGGTCAACATGCTGATGCCGGAACCTCATAACATCGAGCATGACAAATACATGAAACGTTACATCAATACCGGGCGCCGGCATATCATAGGCACCGACCGGGAAGTCATGGCCCTGCGCAAAGACGGCTCTACCTTTCCTATCGAACTGGCGGTCAGCGAGATGTGGCAGGACGGCGAATTGCAATTCACCGGCTTGATCAAGGACATCACCGAACGCAAAAAAATCGAGCGCATGAAGAATGAGTTCATCTCCACCGTCAGCCATGAACTACGCACGCCATTGACGTCGATACGCGGCGCCCTGGGCTTGATCAACAACGGCATCTGCGGGCCATTGCCCGAAAAAATGAGCGGTTTATTGACCATCGCCACCAATAACACCGAACGTTTATTGTTATTGATCAACGATATTCTCGACATCGAAAAAATCGAATCCGGCAATCTGCGCTTCGACTTCAAGCGGACGGAACTGGCCGGTCTGATCGAAAGAGCCATTTCCGACTGCAGCAGTTATGCCGCCGAACACAAGATATGCTTCGAGTTCGGCGGCAGCAACCAAACGCTGACGGTTCAAGCCGACCCCGATCGCCTGATTCAGGTCGTCAATAACCTGTTATCGAACGCGGCGAAATTTTCCCCGGAAAACGGCAAGGTCGAAGTCAGCCTGGGGCAACATCATGGTTTCGCCCGCATCAGCATACACGACCATGGCCCCGGCATTCCGCTAGATTTTCTGCCCCGCCTGTTCGACAAATTTTCACAAGTCGATGGCAGCGACAAACGCCATACCGGCGGAACCGGTCTGGGCCTGAGCATTGCTAAGGCCATCGTCGAAAAACATCAGGGCAAAATCAGCGTCGAAACCGCTGCCCAGGAGGGCAGCACCTTTCACGTCGATCTACCCTTGCAAACCATCAACGAAATC
>JAQTYP010000408.1 GCA_028688235.1 Methylomonas sp. | reverse complement strand
ATAGGGTCGAAAGCACCGGCGTGGGTTTGTCCATCGTCAAGAAAATCGTCGATCAATATGGTGGTCGGGTCTGGGTCGAGTCCACAGTTGGGCAGGGTAGCGTCTTTTATTTTACCGTCCCTAAAAAACACAACATCACCACAACGGAATAACACTATAGACTATGAGAGTTAAGAGTAAACCCATATTGCTGATCGAAGACGATAGCGTGGATGCTATGACCGTAAGGCGCGCGCTCAAGGAACTGCGAGTCGCCAATCCGCTGCAGCACGTGGAAAATGGCGAGGAAGCCTTACATTACCTGCAGGACCCCGGTAATGAGCGTCCCTGTCTGATTCTGCTCGACCTCAATATGCCTGTCATGAACGGAATAGAATTCCTGCAGGCAATCAAAGGTATGTCGGGACTGAAGCGTATACCGGTCGTCGCGCTGACGACATCCGACGAACAGGAAGACAAGGTGGATAGTTTCGAATTGGGTGTTGCCGGCTATATGCGCAAGCCCGTGGAATATCAACAGTTCGTCGAAATCATCCGTACTATCGATGCCTACTGGACCATTAGCGAATCGCCCGTATGAACGCCGTTCTCAATAAACCTTCCATTCGCTTGTTATTGGTCGATGACGATCAATTCGATCGCATGGCCTGTAAGCGCGCGCTGGCGCAAAATCGGGATTGCGACTTCGAAATATTGGAAGCCGAGACCGCCAATCAAGGTCTCGAACTAGCACGTTCTCAGCCTGTCGATTGCATATTGCTGGACTATCATTTGCCCGATCTCAGTGGCGTGGAATTTCTTTCCGAACTGGCGGAAGACTCGGGCGACTTGCCGATGCCCGTGGTCATGTTGACGGGATCGGATAACGCGATGATAGCGGTCGATGCATTGAAATTGGGTGCGCGCGACTATGTGGTCAAGGGATCGGATGGCGATGCGTTGCAGTGGTTGCCGGCCGTGGTGATTCGCGCACTGCGCGAGCAGCAGACCATTCAGGACCGGGTCGAAGCCGTCGAACAATTGCGCGAGGCCGAAGCCAAGTACCGTACGCTGGTCGAGCAAATCCCGGCCATCACTTACATCGCATCGCTGGATGATCCGGGGCAATTGCTTTATGTCAGTCCGCAGATTCAACAACTGGGTTTTCCCGAGGAATATTGGTTGGCGGATTCCGAAGGTTTGTTGAAACGAGTGCACGACGAAGATAGGCAAAACGTCATCGAGGCTTATTCGGCGACCTACGAACAGCACAGTCCTTTGCACTGCGAATACCGCTTGATCAAATATAACGGACAGGTACGCTGGTTTCTGAACGAGGCTAACGTGGTCCGCGACGAGGCGCGCGGCGCCTTGTGTCTGCAAGGCCTTTTGGTCGATATCACGTCGGAAAAGGAAACGGCTCAGGAATTGTATTATTACCGCAGGCGTCTCGAAGAACTGGTTGCCCAACGCACAGAGCAGTTGGAAAAGCAAAGCGCAATCTTGGAGTCGGCCAATGCGCGTATGGATAACGAGCTGTGCGAGCGC
This sequence comes from Methylomonas sp., assembly GCA_028688235.1. GTDB lineage: Bacteria > Pseudomonadota > Gammaproteobacteria > Methylococcales > Methylomonadaceae > Methylomonas. The sequence goes on along the minus strand of JAQTYP010000408.1, from coordinate 2,102 downwards.
AAGCGCGCGGAAGCGGCGTTGCGCAAAAGCGAGGCGCGCTTCAGGTTGTTATTGGAATCGGTCGGCGAAGGCATTGTCGGCATCGATACCGAAGGGCGCTGCACGTTCGTAAATCCCTCGGCGCTGATGATGTTGGGCTATGAGCAGGATGAACTGCTGGATCAGGATACTTGTGCGGCGATACATGTCGGCCATGCCGATGGCTCTCCAGCGTCAGCGGAACAATGCAGCATTTACGAGGCTTTTCGCGCCCGCGCTCCCCAGCGGTCTACTGAAATATTCCGGCGCAAGGACGGCAGGTTCTTTAACGTGGAGTGTTCCGCTCATCCTATGCAGTTGGACAATAAAGTCGTCGGTGCGGTTTTGCTATTTAGGGAAATTCAGGAACCGAACTGATCGCGGCTGAGCGCATGCGCCGTCAGTATCTGTTCTATTGGGAGGTCGAATTTTGGGCTACCAACTTAAGCCGGGACAGTCATTGGTTAAGCCGTTCGTGGTGAGCAAAGTCGAACCATGAATGGCTTAACCGTTCACCCTTCGACAAGCTCTCAAGAAACAGCTTTTTTGTATATTTAAAATCAATGACTTGTGAAATTTAAAAATTGCAAAAATTTGCCTCAAACAGCGGCTGTTTCATGGTAACGCCATGCTTCCGAAGGGGGCTTACTTTGCTCAGGATGAACGGTTAAGCCTCCCTCTTTGTCCCGTTTTAAACGAGAAGCCATCCAAACCTTAGGCCTGTTCAAGGCATTTACTGACAGTTCTCAAAAACCGCTCTCGCGTACCAGCAATGAGGCGGCGTTATCGAATAATCGCCGGGCAAAACTGCGCGCTTTGCCCTGGACGATGGCCGTGCCGCGTTCGACTCTGCTAACGGCCGTCGTCGCCGAGTTCGGCGTCAAACCAACCGCAAATACCGATGCGCTCGGCGTAAGTTTGCCAGCGGCATTTTGCCTGACCGCGAGTGCGCCGCCGTAGACCGAAGCCAGATAGGGATGCTCCAGTTCGTGCAAGTTGATGTCGCCGAACGATGTTACCTCGACGGCTATTGCTTTGGCTTGGAGGTTTTCCGGCACGAAACGGCCCGTCCGGCCAAGTGCCAGGACCGATACGGCCTCTTCGTCGGCTATGCCGTGTATCGTAGCGTGCCCCGGCGCAACGATAGTCGCCAGTGGCAGTGCCGAATCTATCCAGCGTTGCGAGTGCAGGTTGTCGGCCAAATCAACGACCACGCCGGCAAACGGCGCTCTTACCAGCAAGCGCTCCCGCTGTTGCTTGAGTCCTGCCAGCTTCGCGGTTTCCGCCGACCATTGCTGCATCGCCACTTTCATGTCGGCCGAGGCCTCGCGGGTGGTCGCCGCACGTTCCAGGCGCAAGCGGTAATAATCGGCGCGTTTCTCGCTGAGCAAAATGTCGTCTTCCAATTTGGGAGCTTGTAACTTCAGCAAGATTTGGCCGGCTGCTACGCTCTGTCCCGCTTCGACCAGAATGCTTTCGATTTTGGCGGCTTCGGGCGCGTACAGAATGGTGTGATGTTCGGCTTCCAGAATCGCCGGAATGCGCACCGAATCGCTCCAGGGCACAAACACCAGCAGCGATAGCAGCAGCGCGGCGGTTAACACCGTCAGTTTGCGGCGGCGGGAAACGCTGGCCAGACCCAGCTTTTGCCACTCGCGCAGCTCGGTGCCTATCGGTCGCCAAATAAACCAGATGATTTCCACCGCGAACAAGATCAAACCCAACAACTTGAAGAAAAATTCGTACACCATCAGCGCCAACCCGGCAAACACCACCAGCCGATAACTCCAGGTGATGTAGGCATAAATCAGCATCTTGTGTTGCAAGCCGGCCGGCAATGCCTCCGGCTTGGGAGTGGCTATGCCCAGCAGCCAGCGCCGCAATTGCCAGCGCGCCAGCGCGAAGGCGCGGGCTTGCAAGTTATCGACGCCCAAGGCGTCGGCCAGCATGTAATAGCCGTCGAAGCGCATGAAGGGGCTGAGATTGACGGTCAAGGTCATCAGCCAGGTGGTCGTCGCCAAAATGAAGGCGGCGCTACGCAAGGCGCCGTCGGGCAAAAAACTCCAGGCCAGCGTAGCCAAAAC
>JAQTYP010000019.1 GCA_028688235.1 Methylomonas sp. | reverse complement strand
GGCTCCATCACCCCGCATACGCACTTCGAAGCCGAGATTTACGTCCTGTCGAAAGACGAAGGCGGTCGTCACACCCCGTTCTTCAATGGTTACCGTCCGCAGTTCTATTTCCGGACCACCGACGTGACCGGAGCGGTCACGTTGCCGGAAGGCGTAGAGATGGTGATGCCGGGCGACAACGTGAAAGTGGTCGTCAAGCTGATCGCCCCGATTGCCATGGACGAAGGCTTGCGATTTGCAGTGCGCGAAGGCGGCCGCACCGTGGGTGCGGGCGTTGTCTCCAAGATTATCGAGTGAGTCCATGGCTAAGCAGAGAATTCGTATTCGTTTGAAGGCGTTCGATCACCGGCTCATCGATCAGTCGGCTTCGGAAATCGTCGAAACCGCAAAGCGCACAGGTGCTCAGGTGTTGGGGCCGATTCCCTTGCCGACCAAGAAGGAGAGGTTCACGGTGTTGGTTTCGCCGCACGTGAACAAAGACGCTCGTGATCAATATGAGCTTCGCACTCACAAGCGGCTGATGGACATCATTGAGCCGACGGACAAGACGGTGGATGCGCTTATGCGGCTGGATTTGGCTGCGGGCGTCGATGTTCAGATCAAGCTGAATTGAGTACAGGTATTTAGAGCACACGACTCGGGGAAGAGAAATGGCCATAGGTTTAGTCGGCCGCAAGTGCGGAATGACCCATATTTTTACGGATGCTGGCGCAGCCGTTCCGGTTACGGTAATCCACGTGGAGCCCAACCGCGTGGTTCAGGTGAAAACCCTGGAGTCGGACGGTTATCGTGCCATTCAGGTGACGACGGGCAGCAAGAAGCGCTCGCGCCTGACCAAGTCCGATGCCGGGCATTACTCTAAGGCGGGCGTCGATGCCGGTCGTGGTTTGTGGGAGTTCCGGCTGGATGATGCCGACCAGGAATACTCGGTGGGTGCAGAGCTGGGCGTGGGTCTCTTCACCGAGGGCCAGTTCGTCGATGCACGGGCCAGGAGTATCGGTAAAGGCTTTGCCGGGGTAATTAAGCGTTACAACTTCCGTACTCAGGATGCTACGCACGGTAACTCACTGTCCCATCGAGCACCGGGCTCCATCGGTCAAAACCAGACCCCGGGCCGGGTGTTCAAAGGTAAGAAAATGGCAGGTCACATGGGTGATAAGAACGTGACCACTCCGAATTTGCGAGTCGTCGGCATCGATGCCGAGCGTTCGCTGCTGCTGGTTAAGGGCGCAGTGCCCGGAGCCAAAGGGGCGGATGTGGTGGTTCGTCCTGCCGCCAAGAAATAGGTGGATAGACAATGAGTCTTAGTATTCCAAAAATCGAAAACGGCGCAGAAGGAAGCCTAGAGGTTTCCGATAAGGTCTTTGGACAGGGATTCAATGAATCGCTGGTGCATCAGCTGGTTGTTGGCTACATGGCCGCGGCACGCTCCGGTACGAAGGCGCAGAAGAGCCGATCCGATGTGTCGGGCGGTGGTAAGAAGCCTTGGAAGCAGAAGGGCTCCGGTCATGCGCGTGCGGGCACTACTCGCGGTCCGTTGTGGCGGCACGGCGGCGTGACATTTGCTGCCACCAACCGCAGCTTCAAGCAAAAGCTGAATAAGAAGATGTATCGGGCGGCAGTCCGGTCCATATTCTCGGAGCTGCTACGCCAAGGGCGCTTGCTGGTTTCCGACAGTATTGTGCCGGAAACTGTGAAAACTCGGGATCTTGCGGGCAAGCTTAAGGGTTTCGGTGAAGGGTATACGGTAATTCTGGCCGAACAGCTCGATTTGAATTTGGCGCTGTCTTCCCGCAACCTGCCGAATGTCAGTGTAAACACAACGGAGACTTTGAGTCCTGTGGATTTGGTGCATGCGGAGCGCGTGATCGCCACCACTGCGGCGATCCGCAAGCTTGAGGTAAGGCTGTCATGAATCAAATCGAGTTGATGCGCACGCTGCTGGCGCCCGTGGTTTCTGAAAAAACCACTTTGGCAGCAGAGAAGAATCGCCAGTTTGTTTTTCGCGTCAAGCCGGCGGCGAGCAAGCTGCAAATCAAGAGCGCCGTCGAACTCATGTTCAGCGTCCAGGTTGAATCTGTGCACGTGCTCAATGTTAAGGGCAAGAACAAGCGTTTCGGGCGGTTCATGGGTCAGCGCTCGGATTGGAAGAAGGCTTATGTAAAGCTGAAGCCAGGCTTTGATATTGAGCTGGCAGTGAATTAATTCGACAGTCGATTGCTTGAGTAGAAATAACCATGGCTCTGATTAAACAAAAACCTACTTCTGCCGGCTCGCGCTTTGTAACGCGAGTGCGTAGCGAAGAACTGCATAAGGGTGAACCTTATGCGAAGTTACTTGAGAAGCAGACGCGCTCGGCCGGGCGAAATAATCAGGGTCGCGTGACCACCCGGCACAAGGGCGGCGGCCACAAGCAATTCTATCGGATCGTCGATTTCAAACGCGATAAGCTGGATATCCCCGCTCGCGTTGAGCGCATCGAATACGACCCGAATCGTACAGCGTATATTGCGCTTGTGCTTTACCGAGATGGCGAGCGCCGTTACATCGTCGCTCCCGCCGGTCTGAGGGCCGGGCAGGAAATAGTCGCTGGCGAGTTTGCGCCGATCAAGGCCGGCAATTGCCTGCCCTTGCGGAACATTCCGGTGGGTTCAGTCGTACACTGCGTCGAAGGCAAGCCGGGCAAAGGAGCGCAATACGCGCGCAGCGCCGGTACTTCGATTCAGCTGGTCGCTAAAGACGGCGAATACGCCACCATCCGCATGCGTTCCGGCGAAATGCGCAAGGTGTTAGCGGATTGCAAGGCTACGATTGGCGAGGTTTCCAATACCGAGCATAACCTGATATCGCTGGGCAAAGCCGGTGCATCCCGGTGGCGCGGTATCCGCCCCACGGTTCGCGGCGTAGCGATGAACCCGGTTGATCATCCGCATGGCGGTGGTGAAGGACGTACCTCTGGCGGACGTCACCCGGTATCGCCTTGGGGTATTCCGACCAAGGGCTATAAGACCCGGAACAATAAGCGTACCGATGGTCTGATCATCCGCAAGCGCAAGACGCGATAACGATTAAAGAGGAATAGACCGTGCCACGTTCTATCAAAAAAGGCCCCTTCGTAGATCACCACCTGATGAAAAAGGTGGAAGAGGCGAATGCCACCGGTGCCAAAAGGCCCATCAAGACTTGGTCGCGCCGCTCCATGGTGCTGCCGGAAATGATCGGTAAGACGATCGCTGTCCATAACGGAAAGCAGCATATTCCGGTGTTGGTGACTGACAACATGGTTGGCCACAAATTTGGCGAGTTCGCACCGACGCGGACTTACAAAGGGCATCAGGCCGATAAAAAGAGCAAGTGAGGCATGTGAGCGATGGAAGCTTTATCGAAGCATATGACGGCGCGTATTTCTCCACAGAAATGCAGGCTGGTCGCAGACCAGATTCGTGGCCTGAACGTCGCTGCTGCGCTGGATCTGCTGGCCTTCAGCAATAAGAAGGCAGCCGGTCTGGTTAAGAAAGTATTGCAGGCGGCGATTGCCAACGCCGAGCACAATGAGGGTGCAGACGTAGACGAGCTGCGCGTAAAAACCGTGTTCGTAGACGAGGGGCCGGTGCTAAAACGCATGAGCCCCCGGGCGAAAGGGCGGGCAAACCGGATACTCAAGCGCACCTCGCACATCACTGTGCTGGTGTCGGACAACTAGGCATTACGTAGCATAGGCATTCCGTCATGGGGCAAAAAGTTAATCCTATTGGAATTCGACTCGGGTATATCAAGGACTGGACGTCGCGCTGGTTCGCGGACAGCAAGTCGTATCCCGTGTTTCTCAAGAACGATCTCAGGGTGCGCGAATTCCTGAAGCAGAAGCTGAAACACGCTTCGGTGAGCCGTATACAGATCAACCGGCTGGCAAACAACGCGCAGATCACTATCCATACGGCTAGACCCGGTATCGTCATCGGAAAACGCGGTGAAGATATCGACGTACTTCGTCGCGATGTATCCCGCTTCATGGGTGTGCCGGTTCAGGTTAGCGTCGAAGAGATCCGTAAGCCGGAACTCGATGCGCAGTTGGTTGCAGAAGGCGTTGCGCAGCAGTTGGAAAAGCGCATCATGTTCCGTCGGGCCATGAAGCGAGCAGTTCAGAACACGCTTCGGGTAGGTGCAGAGGGCATCAAGATCAGTGTTGCCGGTCGGTTGAACGGCGCTGAGATCGCCAGAACAGAGTGGTATCGGGAAGGCCGCGTGCCTCTGCACACGTTTCGCGCGGACATCGATTACGGCTTCGCGGAAGCGGTGACTACTTACGGAGTCATTGGCGTGAAGGTCTGGATTTTCAAAGGCGAAGTATTCGAGCCGGTGAATGCGGAACAGAAAACCCGCAGCGCGGTCGAAGCTTGATGAGGTTTCGCTATGTTGCAGCCAAAAAGAACTAAGTACAGGAAACAGCACAAAGGACGGAACACCGGCTTGGCCATCACCGGCAGCAAAGTGTCGTTCGGAGAATATGGCCTTAAGGCCACCACTCGCGGTAGAATAACCGCCCGCCAAATCGAGGCGGCTCGCCGGACGATATCCCGGCATGTGAAGCGCGGTGGGAAAATTTGGATCAGAGTGTTTCCCGATAAGCCGATCAGCAGCAAGCCGTTGGAAGTCCGAATGGGCAGCGGTAAGGGTAGTGTCGAATACTGGGTGGCGGAAATCAAGCCAGGCACCATGCTGTATGAACTCGAAGGTGTCAGCGAAGAGCTGGCCCGCGAGGCTTTCAGGCTAGCGGCTGCGAAGCTTCCGGTGCTCACCAGCTTCTCGGCCCGTACGGTGATGTGATGAAAGCTAGCGAACTTAGAAACAAACAATTGGATGAGCTCAAGTCGACTTTGGTGGACCTTCATCGTGAGGCGTTCAGCCTGCGCATGCAGAAAGCTACCGGGCAGCTTGCTAAATTTCATCAGATAAAGACGGTTCGGCGCGATATTGCGCGAGTGAATATGGTGTTGGCAGAGAAGGGTGAAAAAGTATGACGGTCAGTGCAGATCGCGTACGTAGCGTAACCGGGCGCGTAGTCTCTAATAAAATGGATCGCACTATCGTGGTGGCTGTCGAAAGGCAGGTTTCGCATCCGCTGTATGGTAAGTACATCCGGCGCACCACCAAGGTGGTAGCGCACGACGAGAATAACGAATGCGGAATCGGTGATTTGGTGACCATCAACGCGTCGCGTCCGATTTCTAAGAGAAAAGCCTGGACCCTCGGCGCCGTCGTCGAACGCGCGGTTTAAGTACTGTCCACCGGGGCCTTGAGTAACTATTTGGAGATTTGAACGATGATACAGATGCAGACCTGTATGGACGTCGCGGACAATAGCGGCGCGCGGCAAGTCATGTGTATTAAGGTCCTTGGTGGGTCTAAGCGCCGCTACGCGAACGTCGGCGACGTCATCAAGGTTAGCGTAAAGGATGCAATTCCTCGCGGGCGCGTTAAGAAAGGCGAGGTCTACAATGCGGTTGTAGTTAGAACCCGCAAGGGCGTGCGTCGGGCCGATGGATCTGTGATCCGCTTCGATAGCAATGCCGCGGTCATCTTGAACAATCAGCATCAGCCTATCGGAACGCGTATTTTCGGGCCGGTGACTCGTGAGCTTCGATCAGAGAAGTTCATGAAGATCATTTCATTGGCGCCGGAAGTGCTTTGACGTAATAAGGTATCGCACATGCGTAGGATCAAAAAAGGCGATCAGGTTATCGTGATCGCAGGCAAAGACAAAGGAAAAAGAGGCTCCGTGCTTTCGGTTCTGGCCGGGGACAAATTGGTAATCGAGGGTATCAATCTCGTTCGGAAGCATCAGCGTCCGAATCCGATGAGGGGCGTCGAAGGCGGTATTGTGGATAAGGCCATGCCCATCCACACTTCCAATGTGGCGCTGTTCAATTCGGCGACGAGCAAAGCGGATCGAGTAGGTTTCCGGCTGCTGGCAGATGGCAGAAAGGTCCGCTTCTACAAGTCGACTAACGAACTGATTGATGCTTAAGTAGCGCGGATGTGTCATGGCTAGGCTAGAAGATCATTATAAAGAAAAGGTCGTACCCGAATTGATGTCTCGGTTTGGGTATAAATCCCTAATGGAAGTTCCTCGTTTGGTCAAAATCACTCTGAATATGGGTGTCGGCGAAGCGGTGGCGGACAAGAAGATTCTGCAGAATGCCGTCGAGAATATGCAGGCGATTGGCGGACAGAAGCCCGTCGTGACTCACGCCCGTAAGTCCATCGCCGGATTCAAGATTCGGGAGGGTATGCCCATCGGCTGCAAGGTCACACTGCGGCGGGCGCGGATGTATGAGTTCTTGGATCGCTTGATTAGCGTTTCGATACCGCGTATTCGCGATTTTCGCGGATTGAACCCGAAGTCTTTTGACGGACGAGGCAACTACTCCATGGGCGTTAAGGAGCAGATCATCTTTCCTGAGATTGATTACGACAAAATTGACGCTATACGAGGCATGGACATTACCATCACCTCTACGGCGAAGACCGACGCAGAAGCCCGGGCGCTGCTCGAGGCATTCAAGTTTCCTTTCCGCACGTGATAGGGTGTATCCATGGCTAAAAAATCTATGATCGCGCGCGAAGTTAAGCGTAAGAAACTGTGTGGGCGTTATGCTAAGAAGCGCGCCGAGCTCAAAGCTGTCATTAGCGGGATTAGTTCGTCTGATGAGCAGCGCGAAGCGGCTGTCATCGCGCTTCAGAAATTGCCTAGGGACAGTTCCGACTCGCGACTGCGCAATCGGTGCGAGTTGACCGGACGCCCGCACGGCTATTACAGAAAATTTGGACTGGGGCGAAACAAGCTGCGCGAATGTGTAATGCGTGGCGATGTTCCTGGCGTAGTTAAAGCAAGCTGGTAAGCGCAGTTCGCGGAGCGTTCACGAGTTAGTCGGAGTTAAAGTCATGAGTATGTCAGATCCATTGAGCGATCTCCTTACGCGGATTCGCAACGGGCAGGCCGCAGGTAAGTTTGAAATTTCGGTACCTGCTTCCAAGCTCAAGCGGGCTGTGTGCCAGGTGTTGAAGGACGAGGGTTATATTAGCGGTTTCTCTGAGCCGGCTGACCAGATTAAGCCCTGCCTTCGCGTCGAGCTAAAGTATTTCAATGGCGCGCCCGTAATTGATCGGATTCAGCGAGTCAGCAAACCGGGCTGTCGCAGATACCGCGGCCGCGACGAAATGCCGAAGGTTATGGGTGGGTTTGGTATAGCAATCGTCTCGACTTCGAAGGGCGTAATGTCCGACCGCAAGGCAAAGGCACTCGGCGAAGGCGGCGAAGTGCTTTGTATCGTTCAATGATTTGTGTTTCAGGCCAGCCGATATGTCTCGTGTAGCGAATAATCCAATATCGATCCCGAAAGGAGTCGAGGTCAGCGTTGGCGGAGGTGTTGTCACCGCCCAAGGTAAGAACGGTACTCTGTCTACCGTCGTTCCAGCAGGTGTCAGCGTGCAGGTCGAAGGCGGTGCCATTGCTGTCGAATACAATAAAAGTGATAAAAGGCAGAATGCGCTGGCGGGGACTACGCGCGCAAACTTGGCCAATATGGTTCAGGGCGTTAGCACGGGTTTCGAGCGCAAGCTATCGCTAGTTGGCGTTGGTTATCGCGCCCAGGCAAAGGGCGACGTGCTGAGTCTCAGTTTGGGGTATTCGCACCCTATTGAGTACAAGGTGCCGGCCGGTATTGTGGTGGAGACTCCGTCTCAAACGGATATCTTGGTGAAGGGCTTTGATCGTCAGGTCGTTGGCCAGGTTGCCGCAAACATACGAGCATTCCGCGCGCCGGAGCCTTACAAGGGTAAGGGTGTCCGCTATTCGGACGAGGTCATTATCCGCAAGGAAGCGAAGAAGAAATAGGGCATACGTAATGGATAAAAAACAATCTCGCCTGAAGAGGGCGGCGAAAACCCGTCACGTGATCCGGGGAATGGGTGCAATCCGTCTAACCGTGCACCGCACGCCGCGGCATATTTACGCTCAGATCGTTGGTCCCGATGGTGGCACGGTCCTGGCGGCTGCTTCCACGCTCGAGTCAGCGATTCGCGAAAAACTTGCTTACACGGGCAATAAAGATGCCGCCAAGGAAGTCGGGCGCTGCATAGCTGAAAAAGCGTTGGCGGCAGGCGTTTCATCGGTCGCATTCGATCGCTCCGGATTCAAATACCATGGACGGATCAAAGAGCTGGCGGACGCCGCGCGCGAAGCCGGACTTCAGTTCTAGCGAGGAAGAAAAATGGCTAACGTGAGTATACAGGCGAGCGCGGGCGAAGGTCTCCAGGAAAAGCTGGTTGCCGTCAGGCGTGTATCGAAGGTCGTCAAGGGCGGCCGCCAATTCGGTTTTACCGCATTGACCGTAGTCGGCGATGGCAACGGCAGGGTTGGCTTCGGTCTGAGTAAGGCGCGGGAGGTCCCCGTGGCGATTCAGAAGTCTATGGAGCAGGCTAGAAAGAATATGCAGAAGGTGGCGCTGAATGGCCAGACTCTGCATCATCCGGTCACTGCAACAGCCGGTGCGGCGAAAGTTCATATGCAGCCTGCATCTGAAGGTACTGGCATCATTGCCGGCGGGGCTATGCGCGCGGTGTTCGAGGTCGTGGGCGTGCATAACGTTTTGGCTAAGTGTATCGGAACCAACAACCCGATCAACGTAGTGCGTGCAACTATTAAAGGGTTGACGGAGCTGCGCGATCCCAAATCGGTCGCCGCTAAGCGCGGAATGACTGTGGACGAATTGCTGGGGTAAGCCTGTAATGACGAATAATACTTTGCGCGTAACCCAGGTTCGCAGTTCCAATGGTCGGCTTGAATCGCACAAAGCCTGTTTGCGCGGGCTGGGACTGCGCAGGCCGCATCACTCCGTAGAGATAAAGGCAACGCCTGAGAATCTGGGTATGATTTTCAAAGTCTCGTACCTAGTTAAGGTTGAGGAGATCTGAGATGTTTTTGAATACGATCGGCACCCATGACGGTAGCCGGCCCGCAAGAAAGCGCCTGGGCAGGGGTATAGGCTCTACGCTGGGAAAGACCGGCGGCAAGGGACATAAGGGGCAGAAGGCCCGCGCCGGCGGTTTTCATAAAGTCGGTTTCGAGGGCGGCCAGATGCCGTTGCAGCGGCGCCTGCCTAAAGTTGGGTTCCGTAGCGCTCAGAAGCGATTTGTCGCCGAAGTGACTCTAAGCCAACTGGGAAAAATCCAGGGAGAGGTTATTGGACTGGCCGAGTTGAAGGCAGCAGGATTCGTTCAGAGCGAAGCCAAGAAAGTTAAGGTAGTCGCTACCGGCACGATTTCGGCGCCGGTCAGCCTGAGAGGCGTTGCCGTCACCCAAGGTGCTCGCGCCGCCATTGAGGCTGCGGGCGGAAAAGTGGAAAGCTGATGAGCGCCGTTAATCCCTTGTTGGGGGATAGGGGCGGGCGGTTCACTGAACTTCGGCAACGCCTTTTTTTCGTGATCGGCGCTCTGATTGTATTTCGAGTTGGTGCGCACGTTCCCATTCCGGGCGTGGATCCGAAGGCGCTCGCCGCCATGTTCAACCAGCAGGGCAGTTCTATCCTGGACATGGTCAACATGTTCTCCGGCGGCGCCCTGAAGCGATTGAGCATCTTTGCGCTCGGGATCATGCCGTATATCTCTGCGTCTATCATCCTACAGTTGATGACTATCGTCGTCCCTAAGCTGGAGCAGCTCAAGAAGGAAGGAGAGACTGGGCGCAAGAAAATCAACCAGTACACACGTTATGCGACGGTGATATTGGCTTCTTTCCAGGCCACGGGCGTCGCCATGGCTTTGCAGAATCAGAGCGCAGGCGGAGCGCCAATCGTTGTCTCTCCGGGATTTCAGTTCGTGGCTCTGACGGCGATGTCCCTCGTCGCCGGTACGATGTTCCTAATGTGGCTGGGCGAGCAGGTGACTGAGAGAGGTTTGGGCAACGGAATCTCGATCATTATTTTCGCGGGCATCGTGGCTGGGTTGCCTTCTGCTGTCGGCGGTACGCTGGAGCTTGCGCGTACCGGCGAGCTAAGCGCTTTTAGTGTGGTCGGCATTGGCGTAATCGCCGTGGCGGTAACCTGGCTGGTAGTTTTCGTTGAAAAAGGTCAGCGCCGTATTACGATCAATTATGCCAAGCGCCAAGAAGGGCGACGCATGTACGCGGCGCAGAAAAGTTTTCTGCCGCTGAAACTCAATATGTCTGGCGTCATCCCGCCAATTTTCGCGTCTTCGATTATTCTTTTTCCTGCGACTTTGGCGAGCTGGTTCGGTAATTCCGATAAGCTCATTTGGTTGCAAGACATCGCTAGTACGCTGTCGCCCGGCCAGCCGCTGTACGTTTTGTGTTATGCCGCGGCAATTATGTTTTTCTGCTTTTTCTATGCTGCGTTGGTATTCAACTCAAACGAGACGGCGGAGAATCTGAAAAAGTCCGGTGCGTTCATTCCCGGTATTCGGCCGGGACAGCAAACTGCTCGTTATGTTGATACCGTCATGACTCGGTTGACTCTGATCGGTGGGATTTATATAACTGCCGTATGTCTCTTGCCGGAATTTCTGATCGTATATTGGAATGTGCCATTTTATTTCGGCGGTACGTCTTTGTTGATCATCGTCGTAGTAGTCATGGACTTCATGGCGCAGATTCAGACCTATGTGATTTCTCAGCAGTATGAAGGTTTGCTGAAGAAAACAAATATCAACATCAGGTGATTCTTAGATCGAGTCTCCGAGGATAAAGATTATGAAAGTTAGAGCATCTGTTAAGCGTATCTGCCGAAATTGTAAGGTCCTCAAGCGAAACGGCATTGTCCGTATCATTTGCAAGGACGCCCGTCACAAGCAACGGCAGGGTTGATCGTGGTTGCCGTTGCAGGCTTCTCCCTGGCTATGTATAATGGCCGGCTTTCGCTCAGCGGCCTAGAGTTGGAGTTTTTTTAAGATGGCGCGTATTGCTGGAGTCAACATCCCAGATCACAAGCATGTAGTAATTTCACTGACCGCAATTTACGGCATTGGGCGTACGCGTGCGGGACTGATTTGCCATAGTGCTGGGATCGAGACGGACAAAAAAGTCAGGGAGCTGAGCGACGAACAGGTCGAGCGGCTGCGTGGTGAAATTGCAAAGTTCGTCGTGGAAGGTGACCTCCGGCGTGAGGTGGCCATGAACATTAAGCGGCTTATGGACCTCGGTTCTTACCGAGGCATGAGGCATCGTCGCGGTTTGCCTGCTCGCGGGCAGCGCACTCGAACCAACGCTCGCACCCGTAAGGGGCCGCGTCGTCCGATCAAGAAATAATGGTACGGTAGAAAAATGGCTACATCAGGTCGCCCGGCTAAGCGGATCAAAAGAGATATTTCGGATGGAATCGCTCATATTAGCGCCTCCTTCAATAACACCATAATCACCATCACCGATCGGAAGGGTAATGCCCTTTCTTGGGCAAGCGCGGGTGCATCCGGCTTTCGGGGGTCGCGCAAGAGCACGCCTTTTGCGGCCCAGGTGGCGGCGGAGAAGGCCGGCTCTATCGCCAAAGAATATGGCATGAAAAATTTGGACGTTCATGTCACCGGCCCCGGTCCGGGGCGCGAGTCGGCGGTGCGCTCTTTGAATGCGCTGGGCTTTAAGATTGTAAACGTCGTGGATACGACTCCATTGCCTCATAATGGGTGTCGTCCTCCCAAGAAGCGGCGCGTCTGACGAGGTGTTTTGAAATGGCAAGATATTTAGGCCCGAAGTGTAAGTTAAGCCGCCGTGAAGGGACCGATCTGTTCCTGAAGTCCCGCGGGAAATCGTTAGAATCCAAATGCAAGCTGGATCAGCCCCCCGGTCAGCACGGCTCCAAGCGGCCTCGGCTTAGCGATTACGCGGCGCAGCTGCGCGAGAAGCAGAAGTTACGCCGTATTTACGGCATTATGGAACGCCAATTCCGCAACTATTATGCAGAGGCATCCCGCCTAAAGGGTTCAACAGGCGAGAACTTGCTGGCGCTGTTGGAGTCCCGGCTAGACAATGTCGTGTATCGCATGGGATTCGCATCTACTCGCGCCGAGGCGCGGCAACTTGTTTCGCACAAGGCTATCTGCATCAATGGCCGCGTTCTGAACATTCCGTCGTATCAAGTGCGCAGCGGCGATGTCGTCGAGATTCGGGAGAAGGCGAAGGCTCAAGGGCGGGTGAAGGATGCGCTTCAGGTCATGGAGCAGTACGGATTTCCGTCTTGGGTCGATGTAGACGCCAAATCGATGAAGGGTACCTTCAAATCTGCGCCGGAGCGCAGCGAGTTGGGGTCAGACATCAACGAGCAGTTGGTCGTTGAACTGTATTCGAAGTAACGCTCAGACGGGGGACACATATATGCATAACTCGCTAGCCGAGCTGATTAAGCCGCGCACGGTTGAGGTCGTTCCGCATGGGTTGAATTCAGCACGCGTGGTCATCGAGCCGCTCGAGCGCGGCTTTGGTCACACACTGGGTAACGCTTTGCGGCGTGTTCTCCTGTCCTCTATTCCTGGCGCTGCGGTCACCGACGTCGTTATTGACGGCGTGCTTCATGAGTACTCGACCATCGAAGGCGTCCAAGAGGACGTTATTGATGTGCTGCTGAATCTGAAGAACTTGGCTATTCGGCTCAATGGTCCGCATGACGTCTATCTCAACGTGGACAAGCAAGGACCCGGTCAGGTCACGGCTGGAGACATCGAGATCCCCCATGATGTCGAGGTGCTTAACCCGGGTCTGCTTATCGCAAACGTTAACGGCAATGGCCGGCTGCGTATGACCCTGCACGTTCAAAAGGGAAGAGGTTATCAGCCGGTTGCCAATCGCGACCTGGAAGGCGAGGCGGCTATCGGTACTTTGCATGTCGATGCGGGGTTCAGCCCAATCAAGAAGGTGTCCTATGTCGTTGAGAGTGCGCGAGTCGAGCAGCGTACGGACTTGGACCGCTTGGTTATCGAACTTCAGACGAACGGCACGGTGCAGCCCGAAGAGGCTGTCAAGCATGCAGCTAATATTCTGAATCAGCACCTGGGTATTTTGGTCGATCTGAAGGGAGAGGACTTGCCTCTGTTCGGTGAAGACAGCCCGCAGTTCGATCCGCTGCTATTGCATCCCGTCGATGATCTCGAGCTGACCGTTCGGTCTGCTAACTGTTTAAAGGCCGAAAACATTTTCTATATCGGCGATCTGATTCAACGTAGCGAGGCCGATTTGTTGAAGACGCCCAATCTCGGCAAGAAATCTCTGACTGAGATCAAGGATGTGTTGGCCACCAAGGGTTTGTCACTCGGAATGCGGTTGGAGAACTGGCCGCCCGAGGGTCTTAAGAAGCTGAATCAATAGCCTTGTAAGGGTATAAAGAACATGCGTCATCGTAATTCGGGAAGAAAGCTTAATCTGACGAGTGCTCACCGTGCGGCGTTGTATCGGAATCTCGCCACCGCGCTGGTGGAGCATGAGATCATCAAAACCACGTTGCCAAAGGCCAAGGAGATCCGGCGCTTTGTCGAGCCGCTGATTACCCTATCAAAAGAGGATAGCGTAGCAAGCCGGCGACTGGCTTTCGCCAGATTGCGCAACCGCGACGCAGTGACCAAGTTGTTCAACGACTTGGGGCCGCGTTTCAAGGCACGTCCCGGTGGTTATACTCGTATCCTTAAGTGTGGGTTTCGGGCAGGGGACGCTAGTCCTATGGCCTACGTAGAGCTTGTAGACCGGGCCTGATATTTGCGCATTAGAGCGGCATTCATTACGCCGCTCTAGCTGTCGTGCGACGACGCTCCAAATTTTCTCTTCTCAGCCGGTTACGCAGACCGGCGCAAAGCCGGGTCTCCCATTAATTAGGGCTCGTCCTTGGCTTCTGTTATCCAATCTAAACTCATCGAAAATGCCCTGGCGGAGTGCAAATTTCTTTGCGACGCTGGCGGCCTGTCTTTAAGCGATCTTCCTGCCGCGTTCCAGCAGCGCTTGGGTCTCGTGGGGGCTTGTAGCCCTTTTTTTCTCGGGGTTCTTAGAAAATCTCCCGACTTGATTTCAGTGTTGCGGTCGCTGGAAGCAGCGGAAGAGCAGGCAGACTCGCGTTGCGGCCTATTGCGTAGTGCGGTCAGCGCTGCGTCCGACCAGAAGGAGTTGATGCGCGTCCTGCGGCAATGGCGGAATCGCGAGATGGCGGTATTAGCCTGGCAGGATATCACGGGGCAGTTCGAGATCGATGCGGTTCTCGAGAAGGCATCGGATATCGCGGAAGCTTGCATTCGCATTGCTTTGGAATGGCTTTTTGAAGAAGCTTGCCGGGTCAGAGGTGTGCCGACAGACAGGGAAGGTGCGCCGCAAAACCTCGTTGTCCTGGGTATGGGAAAGCTAGGCGGCCGGGAGTTGAATTTTTCGTCTGATATCGACTTGATCTTTGTCTATCAGGAAGACGGCGAATTGCCGGATCGTAACGGTACTGCCTACGCTGAGTTTTATACCAGATTGGCGCGGTCGTTGGTTCAGGTGCTTGATACCGTCACGGAGGACGGGTTCGTGTTTCGCGTGGACGTCCGATTGCGGCCGTTCGGCGAGAGCGGTCCGCTGGTGATCAGCCTCGAAGCATGCGAACGCTACTATCAGGCGCAGGCCCGCGATTGGGAGCGCTACGCCATGGTGAAGGTCCGTGCGGTCGGGGGCGATGGGGAGGCCGGTCAGGAGTTCGAGCGTTTCTTTCATCCGTTCGTGTATCGGCGTTACCTCGATTACCGGGTATTCGGCGAGTTGCGATCCTTGAAGGCTAAGATTACGGCGGAGTTGCGGCGCAAAGACCGGGGCGACAATATCAAATTGGGCTTCGGCGGCATCAGGGAGATCGAGTTCATTGGCCAGGCTTTTCAGTTGATTCGTGGGGGCAGGGAGGCCGCGCTGCAGGATCGGCGGATATTGGTGGTCTTGGAGCGCGTTGGACGGCTGGGGCTGTTGGAAGCTTCAACCGCCGATTTTCTGGTTTATGCGTATCGCTTTCTGCGGAAGCTCGAAAATCGGCTTCAGCAATACGAAGATAAGCAGACCCATGATTTGCCGCAAAATTCGGATCGTCGTGAAATGCTTGCTTGCGCCATGGGGTATGAGGACTGG
>JAQTYP010000407.1 GCA_028688235.1 Methylomonas sp. | reverse complement strand
CTGTCGTAACCGCGATGCTGGATCGGGTGAGCCACCTGGGTCCAGCGGGCAAAACTGCCTTGGCTGATCAGTAGTGCCGATACGGGATTCGGTGCAATCCAGGCCGTGGCATAGCCGAGCAACGAACAAACCTGGCCCCAGCGTTCCATCCGCTTCATATGGCGGAAATCTGCCGGGCCCAAATCGGCTTGGGCTTGCCGGTAAAGTTGTTTAATATCTTGCGCAAGCTGCTCACGGTTGACGTTGCGGTAACTGGATAAACTCAAAAGAACCTCTTAGGTACGGTGGCGAGGGATGATCCCAGTAATAAGATTCGCTGTCGACACTGTCCCTGCGCGTTCCAAAACGCAATCAGGTTCAAAACCCGGTACGCGCTGGAAGCTGTATTGCGGAGTGATTGATAACTTACGAAATAAGACTGAGCCAAAACCTTGCAGGATTTGTAAACACGTAACAAACCAGCGTTCGCAAATCCCGCTGTATTATTTTGTTACAAACGGACAAGTTGAAATCGCATCTGTGATTTTCGACCCTGCAAGGTAACCTGGAATTTTACTTCAACTACTCTGAAAAATGTCTGAATTCGAAACACCTCGCACATGCCATCATCCTGTATTCATTAGCCTTCAAGTTTTCACTGCTATCGAAGGTCCGTTTTGGAAATCATAGCGGTCATTTGGTTATAATCTTCTGCTAATCTCGACGGACTGCTATTGGCCGGATGTTGACCGTCAGCCTGCTCAAGAAAGCCAATAATCGAATTATATTAGATGCTAACGTACGTTCTGTTGGATTTTCAATTCCAAGATCAAGCCGGATCGGCATGCAGATGAATGCCTAGCGCCTTCGTTACCTTAAGGATCGTATCGAAACTGGGAATGTGCTCGCCGTCCTGGGATCGATACAGGCTTTCGCGGGAAAGTCCGGTGTCTTTGGCAATCTGCGACATGCCGCGTGCACGGGCAATATCTCCAAGTGCCTTGGCTATGAAGGCTGCATCGCCGTCGGCCTCCTCGATACAGGCGTCCAAATAGGCCGCCATTTCTTCGGCGGTTCTCAAGTGCTCTGCCACATCGTAGCGGCTGGTGATAGTTTTTGTCATTACGTTATCCTACAGGTTACGGGCAAGACTTTGAGCGGTTTTAATGTCGGCATCCTGGCGTAGCCGTGGCTTTAGTGGGCTTTTCCTCCATAGGATTGATTTTCGGTGCGGGCAAGGCGCGACCTTCGATGGTGGTCGTCACTAGCCGGCTGTCGTGAATATTGGCGCCCGCCAGCGCCACGCCATAAGGCATGCCTTCCTGATCCGTCAAGAGATGAATTTTGCTTCCACTCTTGCCGCGATCCGTGGGGTTTCTGCCCACACCTTCCGCCGACAGATTCGTCGATTGGCGCGTAGGGGCTTGCACCAGACTGCCATCCATGGACTGCCTGTCTCCTTGGAGTTCGTCATACTTGGCCGCCCCCAGTCTGAACATTTCGGCGAAAACACCGGCGCTAGCCCAGCGCTGAAAATGTTCGTGAACGGTGCTTTTCGATCCCTAGCAACTCGGCAAAAATAGCCAATCAGGCTTTTCCGATGGCCGGCAGAAAGAATTCGCTGACCAACAAGGGTTGATTATGGATGGCATACAAGGTACGCCGTCCCCACATGGTCTGGTTGATGTCAAACTCGGCGCGCACGGCCAGACTCCAGACATTGGCCGGGCTTAGGCTGAAATACCGCCGCCGCAATTCCAGGTCGGGATAGGCGAAAATCACTTCACCCAAGGGCCGCGTGCCCAGATGCGACAAATTGCGATGGGCGATGCGTATGGTTGCTTCCGGCAATATCGTCCGTGCCAATACCAGCGGGGTGGCGTCCACATGCAGCAACACTTCGCGGATCAATTGATAGCGGTGGTGCGGCAGGTTCAATGTTTGGCACTCTTCGGCGAACGCCGGTTTCCAGCGGTGGTACAACAAGCTCACGGCCAGGCGATTGCCGTACACACTGCGCAGGCGTTTGGTCAAAGAACCTGTTTCATGCAACCAAGGCGCTAATTCGGTAGGTGGTTGCGAACAAATGCCGCGTAATCGGGTTTTCCAAAGCGGCTGACGCGTGAATAAATAGCTGTTAGTGGACAAGGGATTTAAACGATTAGGGGTTATGAGGGAGGGCAGGTAAAAGACGATAATGTATCGTAGGTTAGTGGCTAAGGACTGTAAACCGTAGCGTAACGGCTATCTGTGCTTTGCATGGCTCCTGTCCAGCGTTCAATCAATATCCGTATGGCCGATGGATGATTTTTGCTTATCAGCTGCGCTGCTTCCTGGACTTGATCCAACAGTGCCGCGTCGCGAGCGATGTCGGCTATTTTGAATTGAATCTGCCCGGTTTGCCTGTTGCCTATGATTTCGCCGGGGCCGCGCAATGCCAAATCTTTTTCGGCGATGACGAAGCCGTCGTTGCTTGTGCGCAAAATCCCCAAACGTTCCTTGCCCGCTTGAGACAGCGGCGATTGATACAGCAACAGGCAATAGCTGTCCACGTTGCCGCGGCCGACTCGGCCGCGAAGCTGATGCAATTGCGATAGGCCCAGGCGTTCCGGATTCTCGACGACCATCAAGCCGGCGTTGGGCACGTCGACGCCGACTTCGATAACGGTCGTGGCGACTAGAAGATCGCTGTCGCCGTTCTTGAAGGCTTGCATGACCCTGTCTTTATCGGCAGCCTTCATGCGGCCGTGCACCAGGCTTATGCGCATGTTGGGCAAGGCTTGCTGTAAATATTGCGCGGTTTTTTCCGCGGCTTCGCATTGCAGTTGTTCGGATTCTTCGATCAGCGTGCAAACCCAGTAAGCCTGATGGCCTTGCGAAATCCAATGGCCCAGACGGGCTATGACTTCGTTTCTTCGTTCGGAAGGCATCGCGCTGGTCGTGACCGGCTTACGTCCGGGCGGAAGTTCGTCTATCACCGAAATGTCCAGATCGGAATATTGCAGCATCGCCAGCGTGCGCGGGATGGGGGTTGCCGTCATAACTAGTTGATGAGGCACGCGTCCATCCTGATGCCCCTTGGCGCGCAAAGCCAGGCGTTGTTGCACACCGAAACGGTGTTGTTCGTCTATGATCACCAGACCCAATTGGGCAAAGTGCACGTTGTCTTGAAACAAGGCATGTGTGCCTATCACCAGCCCGGCGCTGCCGTCGGCCAGGGCTTGCAAGATTGCACTACGGGCCTTGCCTTTCGATTGGCCGGTCAGGAACAAAACGCTGGCATCGGTCTCGGCGAACCAGGTCGAGAAATTGCGATAATGTTGTTCGGCCAGCAATTCGGTAGGTGCCATCAAAGCCACCTGAAATCCCGAGCGCAGCGCGGTCAATGCCGAGACGGCCGCAACCAGGGTCTTGCCCGAGCCGACATCGCCCTGCACCAGACGTAACATCGGCCTTGGCATTCCGATATCGCCTTCTATTTCCCCGATGACGCGGCGTTGGGCGGATGTCAGCGCAAACGGCAATCGTTCCAAAAAACGCTGCTTGGCGGCCGTATCGACGGAGAAAACCGGCGCCTGCCAATTCTTATATTCCTGTTTGCTCGACAATAAAGCCAGATGATGGGCAAGGAACTCTTCGAAGGCCAAGCGCTTCAACGC
>JAQTYP010000406.1 GCA_028688235.1 Methylomonas sp. | reverse complement strand
TGCGAAAACCGCATTATCGATGTCAATGCCGCATTTAGTCGTATCACAGGCTACCACATCGAAGAAGTCAAGGGATTGAATCCTAGAATATTGAAGTCGGGCAGACAATCGGCGGAGTTTTATCAGGAGATGTGGCGGCAGTTGCTCTCGGAAGATCACTGGAGCGGCGAACTATGGAACCGCAATAAAAGCGGTGAAATTTATGCCATCTTGACGTCGATTTCCACGGTCAGGGACGAACAAGGCCGTATCGATCATTTCATCGCGTTGTTTTCAGATATTACCCGCATAAAAAATCAACAGTTCGATCTCGAACGCATCGCGCATTTCGACCCCTTGACCGGTGTGCCTAACCGGGTTTTGTTGACCGACAGGTTGGAGCAAGCCATAGCTCACGCCTCGAGAACCCAGAGTCGTTTGGCTGTTGGCTATCTGGATCTGGACGGCTTTAAAGCCATCAACGATCAATTCGGACACGAAGCCGGCGATCAGTTATTGATAGAAGTGGCAGGTCGCATCAAAGACTGTTTACGCGCCGGCGATACAGTGGCAAGAATCGGTGGCGACGAATTCGTTTTGCTGCTGCTCGATATCAACGATGATGCCGAATGCAAGGCTGTGCTGGACAGAGTTTTGAACAGCGTGGCCGAGACCGCCCTGATTGCCAGACACACGTTTTCGGTTTCGGCCAGTTTGGGTTTTACCTTTTATCCGCATGATGCATCCGACGCCGAAACCTTGATCCGCCATGCCGACCAAGCCATGTATACGGCGAAGCAGGGCGGCAAGAACCGTTATCATTTTTTCGATCAGGCGTCGGATCGTAGCGCCCAGGCTCACACCGAAAGTCTAGCCGGTATCGAGGCAGGTTTTGCAAACGGCGAATTCGAACTGTATTTTCAGCCCAAGATCAATATGCGCCTAGGGCAAGTCATTGGGGCGGAAGCATTGATCAG
Organism: Methylomonas sp.; assembly: GCA_028688235.1. Taxonomy (GTDB): domain Bacteria; phylum Pseudomonadota; class Gammaproteobacteria; order Methylococcales; family Methylomonadaceae; genus Methylomonas. The sequence goes on along the minus strand of JAQTYP010000406.1, from coordinate 2,693 downwards.
ATGGCGGCATCCAACTTGCGGATTGCTTATGCCGGCGGATTTTCTGCCCGAAATCGCTGGCACCCCACTTGAAATTTCAATAGGCGACTGGGTTTTGGCAACAGCGCTCAACTATCTGGAAAGTTGGCAGTGCATAGGCGTGCTGATGTCGCTCAGCATCAACATCGCACCCGGGCATTTGTTGCACGCGGGGTTTGCGCAATCCCTGGCCGCCAAATTTGCCGAACATCCCAGGTTGCGTCCGGATTGCCTCGAACTGGAGATACAGGAAACGGCCGCTTTGGAAGACATAGCCAGGGTTTCCAGAGTCATGGATGAGTGTAGGCAATTGGGTGTGCGTTTTGCGTTGGACGATTTCGGAACCGGTTATTCGTCGTTGACCTATCTGAAGGCGCTGCCCGCGCAGGCCTTGAAAATAGACAAATCCTTTGTGCTCAGCATGCTCAGTAACGCCGATGATTTTGCTGTAGTCAAGAGCATCATCGACCTATCCAAAACGTTTGGCCGGCAGTTGATAGCGGAAGGCGTGGAAACCCTGGAGCACGGCCAGGAGCTAGTTAAATTGGGTTGCGAGTACGCCCAAGGCTATGCGATAGCGAGGCCCATGCCGGCGGATGCCTTGCTTGAATGGTTGAAAAAATGGCCCGGCAAACCTGCCTGGACTGCCGCGATGCCCAAATGAACGGGGCATTTATCGAAACCGTTATGCACAAAATAATTTTTCTTGAATTGGAAAAAATCGCTTGACACCGCAACTCGTTGATATGTTGATAATAATGCATAAGTTGTTGATATTGATTGGATTGTTGGGTTGATAAAATTCGAATCAATCCGACTCATGCCCAGAGACGGCTTGGTTTACGGTCGGTTCCGGACATTTAATCCACAAGGTTATCCACAGATTTTGTGAATAACTCAATACGTCGCAGGATTGCCATATAAGGCGATTTACGATTCGCGCCGCTTGTTCTATGCTTAGGCCTAGAAATGTGGTAAATGGGCTATAGATTCTAGTTTCCGGCACATCTCTCTATAATTCGGTGTGAGAGTGCATATGAATTGATGCCGGTCCTTTCAATCAGATATTACAGGGTTGTTCCATGCAAAATTCGCAAACGCTCACCATTGATGGTAATCAGGCCGCGGCCAGTGTCGCGCATAAATTAAACGAAGTCATCGCGATTTATCCGATCACGCCGTCGTCGGCGATGGGGGAATGGGCGGACGAATGGTCGTCGCGCGGACAAACCAATTTGTGGGGCACCGTGCCCCAGGTCATAGAAATGCAAAGCGAGGCCGGGGCTGCCGGTGCGATACACGGCGCCTTGCAGGCCGGCACGCTGGCTACCACCTTTACCGCCTCGCAAGGCCTGCTGTTGATGATACCGAATATGTACAAGATCGCGGGCGAATTATCGCCGACGGTGTTTCACATCGCCGCGCGCTCGTTGGCGGCGCAGGCCTTGTCCATTTTCGGCGATCACAGCGACGTGATGTCGGCGCGTATGACCGGTTTTGCGATGTTGTGCTCCAATTCGCCGCAGGAAGTTCAGGATTTGGCCTTGGTCGCTCACGCCGCTAGTCTGGAGGGGCGTATACCGTTCATGCATTTCTTCGACGGCTTCAGAACCTCGCATGAAGTGGCCAAACTGCTACCGATAGACGACGGTATCTTGCAAGACATGATACGGCCCGAATGGGTCAGCGCGTTTCGTAGCCGAGCTCTGACTCCCGACAAGCCGGTTTTGCGCGGCACGGCGCAAAATCCGGATGTCTATTTTCAGGCCAGAGAAACCGTCAATCCGTTTTATGCTGCACTGCCTGACATCGTGCAGCGGGCGATGGACAGGTTTGCCGGACTGACCGGGCGCCAATATCGACTATTCGAATATTTCGGGGCGCCAGATGCAGAGCGGTTGCTGGCGTTGATGGGATCCGGAGCGGAGGCGGTCGAGGAAACCGTCGATTATCTGAACCGCCAAGGCGAAGCGGTCGGCTTGGTGAAAGTGCGATTGTTCAGGCCGTTTGCAGCCGAGCATTTGCTAGCCGCCTTGCCGGCCGCTTGCCGCAAGATTGCGGTGTTGGATCGCACCAAGGAACCTGGAGCCGACGGCGAACCCTTGTACAAAGACGTGTTGGCGGCAGTCGCTCAGCATGTACTCTGCGGTAACGGCAAATTCGCCGAGATGCCCATGGTGGTCGGCGGCCGATACGGTTTGTCGTCCAAGGAATTTACCCCCGGCATGATCAAGGCGATATTCGACGAACTGAAAAATCCGCGGCCCAAGAACTCATTTACGATAGGCATACACGACGACGTTTCCGCTACCAGTTTGCCGTGGGACGCAGGTTTTAGAACCGATGCCCATGTCGGTACCTTTCAGGCCATGTTTTACGGCTTGGGTAGCGACGGCACGGTCGGTGCCAATAAGAACACGATCAAGATCATAGGCGAAGAAACGTCGGACTTTGCCCAAGGCTATTTCGTCTACGATTCGAAAAAATCCGGCGCCATCACCGTGTCGCATCTGCGCTTCGGTCCCAAACCGATCAAATCGACCTATCTGATCGCCGAGAACGATGCCAATTTCATCGGTTGCCATCAGACTATATTCCTGGAACGCTACGACATGCTGGTCAACGCTGCCGACGACGCGGTATTTTTGCTGAACAGCCCGGAGCCTGTCGATAAG
>JAQTYP010000405.1 GCA_028688235.1 Methylomonas sp. | reverse complement strand
GCGATTGACGATGGTTTTGTCGATGGCGTCCATCAATTTAAATCGCGCGCGGTTCGAGCGAGGCTTGGTTCGGTAGCGCCGGCTCGGAAGCGGTTTGAACTTGCGCCGGTGCGCGGCGGGCATACAAGGCGCCGCGCTGCTTGAAACAGCGGCGACTGAACAGGACTTCGAACGGGTAGTCGGTCAAGTTGCAGTCGTAGCGCAGTTCCGCCCATTGCTCCAGAACCGTTTCCCGGTTCTTGCCGTGTATCATGCAATACAGGTTATACGGCCAGACCTCGCCCTGGCGCGGACGTTGGTAACACAGGTTGACGCAGTCCTGTTGACTGACCAAGGCGCCGACTTGGGCCACGCGCTCGTCCGGCACGTCGATCACGATCATCGCATTGGCGCGATAACCGAGTGCTCGGTGTTTGACGACCACGCCCCAGCGCTTGATCAAGCCTTGCTGCCTCAAGCCGGCCAGCCGCGTAATCACTTCCTGTTCGCTCAAGCCCATGCTTTCGCCAATCACGGCATAAGGCCGGGCGGCGATCGGTAGGCCGGCCTGAACGGCGGCGATCAAACGGTAGTCGACGGCGTCAATCATGCAAGTTCAACTCGAAGCCCAGATTGATGAAATAGTCGGCGAGCATCGGCAAGGCCATGGTCCGGTAACCGGCCTTGGCTTGGATGTCGGCGAGTACGGCGTTGAGATGGTTTTCATCGTCGGCGATCAACACAAACCACAAATTGAAACGGTTCTCGCGCTCGTAGTTGTGATTGACTTCCGGGTAAGCATTGACCAACTCCGCAACACGGGCCAGCTCGGCTTCCGGTACCGCCATCGCCACCAGCGCGCTGCTGCCGATGCTGTTCGGCGCAATCACCGGACCGATGCGGCTGATCATCTGTTGCTCGGACAAGGCATGGAAGGCATTCAACACCTCGTCCTCGCTGACCCCGAGTTGCTCGGCGATGTCGCGGTACGGCGTCGGGCTCAACGGAAAGTCCTGCTGATAATCGTTGAGCAAGCGTTTTTGCAGCGGTGCCAACATGTTTACCAGCCTATGCGATTGGCGCGGTCAGTGAAGAAGATGCCGCTGGGTTTTTGCGCCGGCAGGCGGGCGGTTTCGGCGAAGGTTTCGGTGTCATAGACCATCACCCGGTCTTCATCGCGCACCGCCAGCCACAGGGATTCGCCGCGCGGGCTGAATTCCATGTGCAATACCGCCTTGCCGGGTTGCAGGGTTTTGACGATGCTGAAATCCTTGACGTCGATGACCTGCACGGTCTGATTGTCAGGAAAGGCGAAATTGACCCACACCTGCCGGCCATCCGGCCGGGCGCTGACGAACACCGGTTGACCGGCGACTGGAATGCGCTTGACCAGTTCCCAATCGTTTTTATCGATCACCAGTACTTCATGCTGACCGATGGCCGGCACCAACAGCCAGTCGCCGACCATGGTCCAGCCTTCCAGATGCGGCATTTTATAAACAGGCAGTTGTTCGTCGTCCTTGCCGTAGTCTTCGAGGATATGTTGGACACCTTTTTCCGGCTGCCACAAATCCAGCAAGGCCAGGCCTTTTTCGCCGAACAGGCCGGCAGCGTAGTAATGACCGTCCGGACTCAACAAGGCGTCGTAAGGCGATTTGCCGATGTCCTTGAATTTCTTGACCACCGGTTGGCGCGGATTCTTGGCGTCGATCAGCCAGATTTCGTTGGCTTCGAACAAACTGCACACGAAGCGCTGGCCCGGTGCATCGACCAAACCGACGACCTTGGACAGTTTGCCTTCGTCGCCGTAGACGGCCGGAATTTCGGCCAGTTGCTCCAGCGTATCGGCATCGAATAGTTTCACGCCGCCCGGCGTGTAATTGGAAACCGCGATGATCTTGCCGTCTTGCGAAATCGCGCCGCCTATGCTGTTGCCGGCTTGCACCACGCGCTTGGTAATCTTGTCTTGCAGCAAATCGATTTTGGTCAAGCCGCCGTCGCGGCCGAACACGTAGGCATAACGCTGATCACGCGAAAACACCACCGAGGCGTGCGACAAATCACCCAGGCCTTCGATGCGGCTCAGCGTCGCCGGTTTAGTGGTATTGATGATTTGCACCGTCCCGGCCTCGCGCTCGATGACCACACCGAGGTCGCCCGTGGGACGCAAGTCAGCCTGAGCTTGCGAAACAGCACTGAGGGAAACAGACAGAAAAATTGCACGCAATACCGGATTCATAGTGGTGAAAATTGGAATAAATATTTAATGACCGCACCATTGGTCTTCGCAAGGCCGACCGTCGCCATCGCCGTCGGTGACGCTGCCTGGGCAATGATTGAGATAAAACATCGCTTCATCACAGGAATTCATTTGCGAACAACGGGTTTTACCTTCGCATTGAAACTGGCTGACGGCTGGTTGCCGAGAGGGTGCTTCGATCGACTCGACACCTTCCTCGATAACAGCCGGGGCCGAGGAGTTAAGCACTGTTCTTGAATAGACTTGATAGCCAGCGAACAGTGCCCCAACGGCTAACGCTAACCCGATCAATCCATTTGACCATCGGCTTGCATGGCTTGAATACGGCTTTTGTCGGGAGTTCGTTCGTTGATGCGCCGACGGTTTGCGCTGAAGCGCTAACGCTGGTGTTTCAATTTCCCGGGCCGAAAAGACGCTTTTCATGCCTTCTATCGTTGCGTTAACCGCTCGTTTGCGTCCTTGACTATCGGTTTCCAAATTAAAAATAACCGTGTCCCCAACTATCGGTCGACGTGATAGGCCGCCCAACGCCGAGATATGGACAAACACATCTTCGCGGATAGCGTCGGCTTGAATAAAGCCGAAACCTTGATCATCGTTCCACCGCTTCAAAACGCCTTTTGCCACCGGTCAACCTTTTAGCTTATTGGTAAATCCTTCCTTCATGCCGAAGCCAGCCGTCGCCATGTCGACGCTGGGGATCGTGGTGGGTCCAATGCAAGGTGCCGCCCTTATCGCTCCATTCGTATTCGCCGGCAAACGCCACGTTGTCGCCGACCTTCAGGCCTTCGATTTTCGGCGCCAGATCGATGATATGGGCTACCAATAAGGTTTGTCCGGACGTCAGACGAATGATGAAGCGCTGATGGCGGCTGCCACGGTTGTCGTCGGCCAACAACTTGATCACCGTGCCTTCGCCTTCGATTTGCAGGTCACTGCGCTGTTGGCGGTAGGCCTGTTCGATTTGCGCGTTGTCGGCCCAGACCAAAGGCTGGGCGGCGAAAAATAGCGCGCCGGCCAGAATTAGCGCAATGCGTGTCATGACTACCAACCTTGCCGCAAGCGGGCGATTAACCAACGGCTTTCGTCCTCATTCAAAAATGTCCGCCACGGCGGCATCGCCGTGCCGGCGCGGCCCTTTTGGATGGCATCCAGCAACAACTGGTCGCTCTTGCCGGCCAATGCGTCCGGCATCAACGACGGTCCCAAACCGCCTTTCGGCGGCAGGCCGTGACAGGAGCCGCAATCATGCTTGAGCATGTTCAACAATTCCTGTTGCCGTTGCGGACTGGGTTGATCCGCAACGGCAGCACTCCAGGCCAGTGCAATCAGCCAGCGATAAGCCGATCTCAAGGCTTGACGCTACCGGAGTAGTTGGCGATGTCGTTGATTTCGTTATCGTTCAACGAACC
>JAQTYP010000404.1 GCA_028688235.1 Methylomonas sp. | reverse complement strand
AACGACCTATCGATGCGCCCGGCGAGGAAAGAGGAATAGCGTTCGGTGACGGCGGATAAGATTGGCTCTAAGGGACGCTTGCTTGCGGCAGCATTGTTGATAATGCTGATTGCGGGTATCGGGGCATACCGGTATCGCGGCATGTTGATGCAATCGGCACTGGAGCGAGCCTTGCAGGGCACGCCTTTGTCCGTGTCCGAGCTAAACGGCGTGCAGTTCGGATGGTATGGCGCGCAAGTGGCGAACATGCAATTCGAGTTACATACTGACTTTGGCGTGTTATCCGCCCATCTGCAGGGTGTTCGCGCAGGATACGATCTCGAAGCCGTGACCATAGCCGATGCCCGCATGCGATTCAGTTACCGACCGGCCTATGGTGGCAATCGAGATGATGACGGCGCCGCGCAGATGGCTGTTTTGCCGGTGAAGCGGCTTACGATAGCCGCGCTGGAGATGGCGGTGGATACGGATTTCGGAACAAGCGCCTTCTCCGGCCGGGCCGAAGCCGGCCAAATTCCGGATGGCGATTGGGTCCTGGCATTGCAAAGTCCATTAGAAACGCTAAGACTGCTTCTGGACCTTAACGCTCGATCTGCCGCCCTGTTGCTTGCCCAGGGCGACGATCGCAGGATCGCGCAACTCAATTATCGTTGGGGCGATAGCGCCCAGCATAAACTGGAAATCGACGCCGAAGCGCAAGCCATGCTTGACTGGTTAGGCACTAGCGCGTTGCTGCCTGACCATGTCAGAGCAGGCCTTCCGGCATCGATTCAAGCGAGACTCCGACCGCTACTGACGGCAACCCGATTGAATGTGAGCGCCGTCTCGGACGACGGTTTCGAAAGCCTGAAGGGGCGTGTGCTGGCGACACGCAGCGGCCATTATTTGTCCAGCGCCGAAGTCGAAGCGCATATCCCTAAAAAGCGGCTCGATGTCGACGGACATCTGGATATGACCGCGTCCGAATTATTGGAAGCGCTTCGCCCCTGGCTCCCGGATCAAGTCACTGCCTGGCAAACCTCGGCGGGACAGGCAATGGGCAGATTCCGATTCAGTGGTTGGCCGCAAACTAAGATTTCTACCGAGATCTATCTCAGGGCTTATCATGTGGCGGGAGTTATAGGGCCCGTGCGGGCCGAAGACGGCTATCTACGCTTCGATCTGGCAAGCATAGCCCCTTTCGACGGCGCGTTGGAGATAGACATTCCGACTCTGCAATTGGGACAGAAAACTCGAGTCCATAATCTGCAACTGAAAGCGCGATTGGACGATAGTCTGGTCAGCTTGGAGCGGGCCTCGCTGCCGTTGTTCGGTGGTTTTGTCGAGATCGTGCCGACTCGGCTGGACTTGGCGCAGAGTCCGCTAGCCTTAACCCTTGTCGTCGACAGATTCGATTTGGCGAAATTACTCGATAGTCTCGACTATCCCGGGCTATCGGGTACCGGCACCCTCAGCGGTAAGTTGCCTTTAAGATTGGCTGCCGATAGTATCGAAGTGCGGGAGGGCATCCTGGATGGCATGCATCCCGGTGTGTTACGCTACCGAGGGCCCATCGTCGATCCGGAAAACGTTGCGCTCAAGGCCTTGCGTGATTTGCGTTACCACAGCCTGCAAGGCAAATTAAACTATCAACCGGACGGCGCTTACAGACTGGGCTTACGATTGGAAGGCAAAAACCCGGACGTTTTTTCGGGCCACGCCGTTGCCTTCAACCTTAATTTGACCGGCCAGCTACCGGAGTTGTTGCAGAAAGGCATTATGGCCGGCGATTTCGACCGACCTATTCTGGAGCAGGTAAAATCGGCTGGCAAGCCCTGAAAACCAAGCCCCTCTGGGGGCGAATTTAATTTTTCCGCCCTGGTGCGGATTGGAGAAATCGATGAAGTGGTGTACAGCAAACACCGCAGGTCTTTGCTTTTGCGCTTTCAATCTGGCGGGATGTTCGCCGTCTGTAAGGCTAGAAGCCCCGGATAAACCGATCGAAATCACGATGAACGTCAAAATCGAACACGAGATCCGCTTGAAGGTCGAAAAAGACGTGGATCAATTGATCACTAGCAACAAAGACCTGTTTTAGAGGAGCAAGCGATGAAACACTATCAAACGAAATTCAAGATAGCAGCATTGTTTTTGGCTATATGCTGCTTTGCGATACCGGCATACGCCGTCGATCTGGCGCAGGCCAAGTCTCAAGGCTGGGTTGGCGAACAATTGAACGGGTTATTGGGCCTGGTCGATGCCGGCGCCCCTGCCGAGGTCAAAACGCTGGTCAACAGCATCAACGCCCAACGTCAAGCCGAATATCAACGTATTGCCGCCAAAAATGGCGTGCCGGCGGACGAAGTAGCCAAGCTGACCGCCCAAAAAGTCATCGGCCAAGCCGGCCCGGGGCATTACGTACAAACGCCTTCCGGCTGGCAAAGGCGGTGAATGGGCTGACTCGGGATTCCGCTAAAAATAACTTCCCGAAATGATTTTCCCCACCAAACCGTTCGTGCTGAGCCCGGTGGGGCATGAACGGTTTGGCGCCAGGCAGGTTATTTCTTCACATACAAATCCGTGATCGTCCCCTCTATCATTTCCGCGGCAAATGCCAAGGTCTCCGATAGAGTTGGATGCGGATGTATGCTGAGACTGATGTCGGCGGCATCGGCGCCCATTTCCAAGGCCAGAACGGCTTCGGCGACCAGTTCACCCGCGCCGGGACCGGTGAAGCCGGCACCCAGGATACGGCCCGTGGTTTTATCAGTCAGAATTTTGGTGATGCCCTCGTTACGGCCCAAAGCCAGCGAGCGGCCGCTGGCCGCCCATGGGAACGCGGCTTTTTCGAACTCCACGCCTTGTTCTTTGGCCTGAGTTTCGGTCAAGCCCATCCAGGCGACTTCCGGATCGGTGTATGCGACCGACGGTATCGTCAATGCGTCGAAACCGGCTTTATGTCCGGCGATGACTTCGGCGGCGATCTTGCCTTCGTGGGTGGCTTTATGGGCCAGCATCGGGTTGCCGACGATGTCGCCTATCGCGAAGATATGGCCGACATTGGTTTTACCTTGTTTGTCGACCGGGATGAAGCCGCGCTCGTCTACGTTGATTCCGGCTTTTTCGGCGTCTATCAATTTGCCGTTGGGCCTGCGGCCGACAGCGACAAGCACCGCGTCGAACACTTCCGATTCCGGTGCGTCCTTGCCTTCCATCGCAACCTTGATACCGGCGTCGCAGGCCTCCATCGCATTGACGCTGGTTTTCAGCCACAAATTGTCGTATTGCTTTTTGATCTTGCGTTGCAGCGGCGTGACCAAATCCTTGTCGCAGCCGGGGATGATTTGGTCCATTAACTCGACGACACTGATTTTCGAGCCCAGCGCGTGATAAACCGTCGCCATTTCCAGGCCGATGATGCCACCGCCGACAATCAACAGCTTTTCCGGCACGAAACTCAGATTCAAAGCGTCGGTCGAATCCCATACCCTGGGGTCGTCGTGCGGGAAGCCGGGAATTTTGGTCGGTTGCGACCCGGCGGCGATGATGGCGTTGTCGAAGGTCACGGTTTGCGTGCCGTTATCGCCTTCGACCGTCAGGCTGTTGGCGGATGCAAATTTGCCGACGCCTTGGATCACGGTGACCTTGCGTTGCTTGGCCAGTTTGGCCAAACC
>JAQTYP010000403.1 GCA_028688235.1 Methylomonas sp. | reverse complement strand
GACTGTTCGAGCGGCGCATTGCCCCGCCCTATCCTGATAGGGCGGGTTTTTCCGGCGATGCGTCTATACACCGAATCGTCGGCCGGCGGCCTAATCGGCCGATTATGGTGTAAGAATGCATCTGCGACGCGCGCCAGCCGCATCTCCACTTCGCCTTCGTCTGTCAATACCGGTTCGCCGCTCAAATTGGCCGATGTTGCGACCAAGGGTTTGCCGAAATCGTTGGCCAGTAAATGATGCAAGGGGCTATGAGGCAACATCAAACCCACTTCGGTCAAACCGGGCGCAATTTCTTCGACTAACATCGATGTTTCCCGCTTTTTGGTCAATACGATAGGCCTTAGCGGCGAAACGATCATCTGCCGTTCGCAGGCTTCCAGCTCGGCCAATTGTTCGACGATGTCCAACCCCTGCTCTCCGGACCAAGGCACTAAAACCGCCAAGGGCTTATCGGGCCTTAGCTTTCGCTCCCGCAAGCGCCGCACCGGAACCGGATTGGTCGCATCGCATATCAGGTGATAACCGCCTACGCCTTTGACCGCAATCACCAATCCCTCAACAAGCCCTGCAACGCAGGCTTTTAATGCTGCCTCGTTGTCTAATCGGTCGGAGTAACCCGGACGGCGAAAATTAAGCTGCGGGCCGCAACGTTCGCAGGCCAAGGGCTGGGCATGGTAACGTCTATCCTTGGGATTGCCGTATTCGGCTAGGCATTCGGGGCACAGGGCAAAATCGGCCATCGCCGTATTCGGCCTGTCGTAAGGCAAGCGGTCTATCAAGGTATAGCGCGGCCCGCATTGCGTACAATTGATGAAGGGATAGCGGTAACGGCGTTCGGCTGGATCGTGCATTTCGGCCAGACAATCGTCGCAAACGAAGTAATCGGGCGGGATATGGGCGTCGATTTCGGCCTCAGCATCGCTGGCCCTTATCTCGAAGTCGGCAAAACGACCAAGCTCAGCCGCCGAAATTCGAGGCAGACCTGGCCGCGCCAAAGGCGGAGCGCGATTGATCAGTTGTTCTTTAAACGTCTGGATATCGCCCGACCGGCCTTCTACGTGTATCTCGACCTGACCGCTATGATTGCGCACCCAACCGGTCAAGCCCAATGCGGAGGCTAATCGGCTGACGAAAGGCCGGAATCCCACTCCCTGGACCCTACCTCCCAACTCGATACGAACGGCCAACAAATCGGACATGAGACAGGGCTGTTATCAATACGATTCGGCGGTTTCGGCTGCTTCTTTGCGCAAGCCGCTGGCCCACCAAATCCGGCACGCCCCTTCGTCGGACACCATGCACGGCCCGACCGGCGTCCTAGGCGTGCAAGGCGAGCCGTAGATGCGGCAGTCCAGCGGTTTGATTTTGCCGAGCACCACACGGGCGCAGTCGCAACCGGCCGGCATTTCGCCGATATGCGCCCTCGCTTGATTGGACGCATCGGGAAATCGCAAGCGGGCGTTGTGTTCGGCGTAGATCGGCTTTAATTCGTAACCGGAAGCCGGAATCACGCCTATGCCGCGCCACGGCGCATCGACGACGTCCAGCGTCGCCTCCAGCAATGCCTTGGCTTTTCGATTGCCGCCCGGCTTGACTACTTCGGAATAGCAATTGTCCAGAAACGGCCGGCCTTCGATCAACTGCCGCAATGCCGAATAAGTGGCCGCCAGCAGACTGTCGGGGGTAAATCCGGCAATGGCCGCCGGAATGCGATGTTTGTCGACGACGAATTGCCATTCCTCAGGCCCCATCACCGTAGAGACGTGGCCCGGAGCGATCAGCGCATCGAAACCCGGTTGTTCGGACTCGAGCAGCATGGCGACGGCCGGCCAGGTCAAGCGTCCGCTCATCAGCAACAGCAAATTATCCGGCATGCCTTGAGCTATCATGCCGGCCACCGGCGCGCTGGTGGTCTCGAATCCGGCCGCGAAAAACACCACGGTCTTGCCGGGTTCGGCTTGAGCGATTTTGACCGCTTCGATAGGCGAAGCGACTGGCCTTACGTCGGCCCCCGCCGCCTTGGCCTGTTCCAGCGAGCGAATAACGTTTTTCGATACGTTGACCGGCACCCTGAGCATGTCGCCGAAACTGACCAAGACCACGTCTTCGTTCAACGCAAGATGGATGGCCTGGTAAATATCTTGTTCGGGACAAATGCAGACCGGGCAGCCTGGACCTGGGATTAATTCTATTTGCTCCGGCAAGGCTTTACGCAAACCCGCCATCGAAATGGATCGCTCGTGCCCGCCGCACACGTTCATCAGCCTGACGTTGTCCGGCAAAGGCAAATCACGAATTTTTTGCAACCAAGATTGCGCGCTTTGCATACGATTTCCTTTATTTAGCGTTGCTAGCCGATTACGGCGTCCGCTTCTTCCATCGAAAACATCCGGTCGAATAATTCCCAAGCCGTTTGCGCATCCTGTTCGGAAATTTTCTGAATCGCATAACCGACGTGTATCAATACATGGTCACCCACTTGAATATCGTCGTCTTGCAACAAAAACAAACTGACCTCGCGTTGCACGCCCTTGGCGCTGCAACGGGCATTAAAGCCATCGATATGAGTAATTTGCATAGGAACGGCAAGGCACATCGGCTGTTCTCCAGGAACTTATCGGGTTTGAGTCTTAATAGGCGCACAGCATAAACAGTTAGGCGTCAAATTGAAACCAGCAATTCTCAATTTTGAATATAAAAAATGAGTTATTTCAATTGGTTGTAATTTTTCCGACCATCAAGCAATTTTTCAACTCACTGAATTTAAAGGATGTTTTTTTAAGATTGAGAATTGATGAATTGAAACCGTTCAACACTTTTTGTACTTCGAGCGACCTGACCGCAGTATCGGCATACGGGTGAGGCTTACAGTACGATACATGAAAAGACTATGGCGAAGGCCGCATCACCCTGCGAAAAGTCAGATTGATGCGAGCCTCGGCGTTACCGGTTTGGGCCGGCACGCTATGCTGCCAGTTGTGTTGGAAAGCCGGTTGCATGATCAGCAAAGAACCGCTAGGCAGTGTAACGCTGCCGAATTCCTCGCCGCGTTTGTGCCGGAATGCAAATGGCCGTTCGGCGCCGAAGCTGACCGAAGCGATGAAAGGCTCTTGGCCCAGTTCCGGTTCGTTATCCGCATGCCAGCCGACATGATCGTCCCCGTTGCGGTAACAATTCACCAGCACCGAATTAAACGAATAGTCCAGGAAGGTTTCCAGTCTTGCGCGTATGCCTATCAACAAGGCTGTCCAGGGCCGAGTTTCCAACAGATTGTTGCTGTAACTGTATCGTATGCCCTCGTCGGCGTGCCAGGTCTGCAATCTCGGCAACACGAATTCGCGACCGGCAAATTGGTAACGATTATCCGGCCATCGATGCTCGTCTAAAAAATGCCGATAAATGCTGGCACTCTCCTGCTCGCCGTAAAACGCCTCTATCAGTTTCAGTTCGGAACAGACCGCCATATGGACCCACCTCAGGCCGAATTGCGCGATTTAAGATGCGCCGACAATGCGCTATCCATCGTAGCGACATGCAGCAAAAACCACTGCGGCAGGCGCTCCCTGACGAAAGATCGGCCGAATGCGATCAAGCCCTTGTCGATTCGGGTCTTGAATTGCTTGAATTCGCCCAATACGCGTTGATGCTCACCCTTCT
>JAQTYP010000402.1 GCA_028688235.1 Methylomonas sp. | reverse complement strand
GGCCCTAAAAACGTGTTGATTCTAGGCGCCTCCACCGGTTACGGCCTAGCTTCGCGTATCGTCGCCGCCTTCGGCTCGGGCGCCAAGACCCTGGGCGTTTTTTTCGAACGCGAAGGCACTGCGGAAAAACCGGGCACAGCCGGCTGGTACAATTCCGCGGCTTTTCATAAATTTGCCGAGACCGAAGGCCTTTATGCCAAAAGCATCAACGGCGACGCCTTTTCCGACGACATCAAACAAAAAGCCATAGCAGCGATCAAGCAAGATATGGGCAAAGTCGATCTGGTCGTCTACAGCCTGGCCGCGCCGCGCCGCACGCATCCTAAAACCGGCGTCACTTACAATTCCACATTGAAACCCATAGGCAAAGATTTGGAACAAATCGGCATCGATACCGATAAAGAGGTCGTCAAATCATTTTCGTTATCGGCTGCTACCGAGGAAGAAATCGCCAACACCGTGGCCGTGATGGGCGGCGAAGACTGGCAAATGTGGATAGACGCACTGGCCGAAGCCGGCGTACTGGCCGACGGCGCCAAAACCACGGCATTTACCTATCTGGGCGAAAAAATCACCTGGGACATTTACTGGGACGGCACGATAGGCGCCGCCAAAAAAGACCTGGATAAACGCGTACTCGATATCCGCAGTAAACTGGCGACCACAGGCGGCGACGCCCGCGTTTCGGTATTGAAAGCCGTCGTGACGCAAGCCAGCGCGGCGATTCCGGTCATGCCCTTGTATTTGTCTTTGCTGTTCAAGATCATGAAAGAACAAGGCACTCACGAAGGCTGCATAGAACAGGTCAACGGCCTATTCCGCGACAGTCTGTACGGCGCCAACCCGATCCTGGACGACGAAGGCCGCTTGCGCGCCGACCTAAAAGAATTGGCTCCGCAGGTACAGGACAAAGTCAATGAACTGTGGCAACAAGTCAACAGCGACAACCTCGGGGCTTTGACGGATTTCGCCGGCTATAAGCACGAGTTCATGAAGCTGTTCGGTTTCGAAGTTGACGGCGTCGATTACGAAGCCGACGTCGATCCGGAAATGACTATCGCGAATCTGACCTAAAACAGCGCATACGCTTAGCCATGGACGGCTTGCCCTCGTTCCAACGCTCTAGCGTGGGAATGCATACAGACTTACTGTTTCGACAGATTATTTTCGATCGCTTGTTGTTAGAATGCCGGGAAAAACCAAGCACACTCACAAAAATGTCCAGTATTCATCCGGTTTCAACATTTCGCAATCTGGTTCTGGCTCTATTAGTCGCATCGCAAACGGCCTGCGATGTTTCCCAGCTTAACAATCCTTATCCCGCAGAAGACAGTGGCCAAGCCATCCTATATTCGTCGTTTTCCGAGCGGCCTAAACATTTAGATCCGGCGGTTGCCTACAGTAGCGACGAATACGGCTTTATCTGCCAGATTTACGAACCGCCGTTGCAGTACCATTATTTGAAACGCCCCTACGAGCTGCAGCCTTTGACGGCAACCGACCTGCCCACCGTGCGTTATTTGGATGCTCAAGGCAAAACCATGCCAGATAACGCCGATCCGAAAGACATCGTCTACAGCGAGTATTTAGTCACGATCAAACAGGGCATCCGCTATCAGCCGCATCCGGCCTTCAGCAAAAACGATCAAGGCCGGTTTCTATACCACGATCTGCACGCGGAACAACTGGCAGCCGTCTATTCCTTGGCCGATTTGCCCGAGCGGCAGACTCGGCAATTGCTGGCGGAGGATTACGTGTATCAAATCAAACGTCTGGCCTACCCCAAAACCCAGTCGCCTATCGCGGAACTGATGGCAGGTTACATCGACGGCTTTGCCGAATTCGCCAAGGACACGGCCGGGCTACCCGTCACAGAACTCAAAAACCAAGCGATGCGCGGCGTAGACGCCATCAACGATCATCAATACCGCATCCGCATCAAAGGCCAGTATCCGCAGTTTCAATACTGGCTGGCCATGCCGTTTTTTGCGCCGATGCCGTGGGAAGCAGACGCCTTCTATGCCCAGCCTGAATTGAAGAACAAAAACATCACGCTGGACTGGTATCCGATCGGAACCGGCCCCTATTGGCTGGAAGAGAACAACCCGAACCGGCGCATGGTGTTAAGCAAGAATCCCAACTATCACCCGGACTTTTATCCTACCGAAGGCGAGCCCGGCGACCGCGAAGCCGGTTGGCTGAACGATGCCGGCAAGCCCTTGCCCTTCGTCGACAAGGTGGTTTACACGCTGGAAAAGGAAACCATCCCGTATTGGGCCAAATTTCTGCAAGGTTATTACGACGCCTCCGGCATCGCTTCGGACAGCTTCGATCAAGCCGTACAGTTTTCCGCCGGCGGCGATCCGCAATTGACGTCGATGATGCGCGACAAACAGATTCAATTGCAAACCTCGGTAGCGACCTCGGTATTCTACATGGGATTCAACATGCTGGATCCCATCGTCGGCGGCGATTCCGAACGGGCACGCAAGTTACGGCAAGCCCTATCGATTGCGGTCGATTACGAGGAGTTCATCAGCATTTTCGCCAACGGCCGCGGCGTGGCCGCGCAAGGCGTATTGCCCCCCGGCATCTTCGGCCATCAGGATGGCGAGTCCGGCATCAACCCCATAGCCTACGACTGGCAAAACGGCCAAGCGCAGCGCAAATCGATAGAAAAAGCCAAGGAACTGATGGCTGAAGCCGGTTACCCGAACGGCATAGACTCCGCTACCGGCGAAAAATTATTGCTGTATTTCGATACCACCGCGGTAGGCACGGACGACAGAGCCTTGATGAACTGGTACCGCAAGCAGTTCGACAAACTAGGCATACAATTGGTCATCCGCGGCACCGATTACAACCGCTTTCAGGAAAAGATGCGTAGCGGCGCCGCGCAGATTTTCGTCTGGGGCTGGAATGCCGATTACCCCGACCCGGAAAATTTCTTCTTCCTGTTATACGGCCCCAACTCCAAGGTCAAGCAGGGCGGCGAAAACGCCGGCAATTACAGCAATCCGGAATTCGACCGCCTGTTCGAGCAAATGCGTAACATGAGCAACGGCCCGGAACGCCAGATCATCATAGACCGCATGCAAAGCATATTGCGGCAGGACGCACCTTGGTTGTTTGGCTATTACCCCAAGGATTTCGCACTGCTGCACAGCTGGTATAAAAACCTGAAACCGGCGCGCATGGTCAACAACCGTTTGAAATACAGCCTGATCAACACCGACTTGCGCGAGCAAAGGCGCAGAGAATGGAACGAGGCCGAATTTTGGCCGTTATTATTGGCTTTGCTTGCTTTGGGAGGAGCGATTTATCCGGCAATTAAGGCTTATAGACGCAGACAACAAGAGACGTAATTGCAAACGCACCGGTCAATCCATCAAAAAAACCACCCAATGGAATCACTATGGAGTTTCCACTGGCAGTTTAAGGCCACCGTTAAGCCCCCGAATTATGGGTTAGCAAAGCGTAACCCAACAAAATCGACAGAGAGCCTTTCGATGTCCGTCTGATTACGGGATATTTAGAAATTATGGCTACCAACTTAAGCCGGGACAGTCAGAGGTTAAGCCGTTCGTGGTGAGCTTGTCGAACCATGAATGGCTTAACCGCTCGCCCTTCGACAAGCTCAGGACGAACGGTTAAGCCTCCCT
>JAQTYP010000401.1 GCA_028688235.1 Methylomonas sp. | reverse complement strand
CCTGGATAGGTTCAAGCAGGTCAACGATACCTTGGGCCACCAGACCGGCGATATGTTGTTGCAGGATGTCGCGGCCCGCCTGCGCCAGCAGGTGCGCGCCAACGATACCGTAGCGCGCCTCGGCGGCGACGAATTTACCGTGATTATTTCCGAACTGGGCGGCATGGAAACCGCGCAAGACATCGCCCACCGGGTGGCCTCGAACATCTGCAAACACCTGGCGTTGCCATTCCAGATCGGCACCCATGAAATCGTGGTGGGCAGCAGTGTCGGCGTCGCCTATTATCCGCAACACGGACAGACCTATTCGGAACTGGTCAAGCACGCCGATCTGGCCATGTACCGGGCCAAGAGCGACGGTGGTGGACGTTACGTCACGTTTACTCAGGACATGAGCGAACAGCTGCATCACCGCGTCTTGCTGGAAAGCGCTCTGCGCGACGCTTTACGCCGCAACGAACTGCAATTGGTCTATCACCCCATTCTGAATGCCGATAGCGGCAGCATGGTCGGCGTGGAAGTCTTGTTGCGCTGGCATGGCCACGATAGAAAGGTATCGCCCGTGGAGTTCGTGCCCATTCTGGAGGAATTGGGCTTGGGCCACGAACTGGCGCGCTGGGTATTAGCCAACGCCTGCAAGGAACTGATGGCCATGCCGTTTTGGCACGATCTGTCTTTCTGGTTTTCGATCAACATTTCCCCGCAAGTGCTCAATCGCAACCATATCGGCTGGATAGAAGACATCATGGCGGAATACGGAATGCCGCCCGAACGTCTGGTGGTCGAAGTGACGGAAGATCATTTACGTTACAATCCCGAGCTGGCCATCAATACCTTGAGCGCCATTCGCGGTCTGGGCATTCGCATCGCCATGGACGATTTCGGTTCCGGTTACTCTTCTCTCGGTAGGCTGCGCGACTTCCCCATCGACTTGATCAAGATCGATCGTAGTTTCGTCAATGGTTTGCCGCATCAACAGACGGACCTGGCGATCATCGTGACCATCATCACCCTGGCCCGCGAGCTGGGACTGGAGCTGTTGGCCGAAGGCGTGGAAACCGAGCAGCAACTCCAACAGTTGATGGAAAATGGCTGCTCGACGATACAGGGCTTCGTCTATGCCCGTCCGATGCCGGCTAGCGATTATGTAATGTGGGTTTCCGACTTGAACCCGCCATCCGCTCTTATCAATTAAGCGACTATGAAACAGCTATGACAGCACCCAACGCAGATCCCAACTATTATGTCGGCATAGGCGCTTCCGCCGGCGGCCTGGAAGCCATAGAGGCCTTCTTCAGGCAAATGAGCCATGACAGCGGCCTGGCATTCGTCGTGGTGCAGCATCTGTCGCCGGATTACAAAAGCCTGATGGCCGAATTGTTATCCAAACATACCCGGATGCCGGTGCTGCGTTCCGAGGACGGCATGCAGGTTCGAGCCAATCATGTCTATCTGATCCCGCCCAAAAAAAACCTGACCATTTTCCACGGCAAATTGCTGCTCAAAGATCAGGAGTTCGATCGTAGCGCCAATAACGGCATCAATTTGCCTATCGATATTTTCCTACGCTCCCTGGCCGAGGATGTGAGCGAAAAAGCCATCGCCATCATTCTGTCCGGTACCGGTTCCGACGGCACTCGCGGCATACGCTCGATCAAGGAACAGGGCGGCATGATCATGGTGCAGTCGGAAGAATCGGCCAAATTCGACGGTATGCCGAAGAGCGCGATCACTACGGGGCTGGCCGATTTCGTGTTGCCCCCCGACGAAATGCCGAAACAGCTGCTGTCATTCATCAAACATCCCTATGCCAGCAAGACCGATAGCTCGACGGTGCTCAGTAGCGACGAAGACAACCTGACCCGGATATTCGCGCTGTTGCGGGAAAAGTCGAAACTGGATTTTACCTACTACAAGCCCAGCACCGTGATCCGCCGTATCGAAAGGCGCATGACCGTCAATCAGATCCGGGATTTGCGCGACTATGTCCGTTTGCTGGAGCGCTTTCCGGCGGAAGTGGCGACGCTGTACCGGGAAATGCTGATCGGCGTGACCAGTTTCTTTCGCGACAAGGAAGCCTGGGAATTACTGGGGAACGAGCTGCTGCCGCCATTGATAGAAAATCACGGCAATCGCGAATTGCGCTTCTGGGTAGCCGGCTGTTCCAGCGGCGAGGAAGCCTATACGCTGGCGATGATCAGCCGCGAAGTGATGGAACGCATCGGCAAGGTCGCCGACATCAAGATTTTTGCCACCGACGTCGATCGCGACGCCGTACAGCGGGCCGGTACCGGCATTTACCCCGAGAGCATAGTCGCGGACCTGACGCCGCAATTGCTGGGGAAATATTTCCAGCGCAAGGACGATAATTTTCACATCACCCGTCCGGTGCGCGAGATGGTGGTGTTTGCCCAGCATAATCTGTTGAAGGATCCGCCGTTTACCAACATAGACTTCATTTCCTGCCGCAACATGCTGATTTACCTGCAGCCGGTGCTGCAGAAAAAGTCGCTGGACATGTTCAGTTTTTCGCTGAACCACGACGGCATATTGATGCTGGGCAGCAGCGAAACCATAGGCGATGCCACCGATGTCTACGACAGCATCCATCAAAAATGGCGTTTTTACCGGGCAAAAGGTAAACGGCGCTTGACCGAAACTCACGAAATCAACCTGTTTCCCGGAAACGGTAATCCCTTATCCCCGCTGAGGACGATGCGTAACGGCGGTTTGCGCAGCAGCGACGAAGAGCGCTTATTGAACCGTCTGCTGAACGGCTTGAGCGGGACGTATATTCCGCTGGCCTTGGTTGTCAATGAACAAATGGAACTGTTACATGTGGTCGGCGAAGCGGGCGATTTTTTGCAAATGCCGTCGGGTCCGGTGCAAAACGATATTTGCCGCATGGTAACGCGCGACTTGGCCATCCCTATTGCCACCGGTCTGCAAAGGGTTTTTAAGAGCAATACCGAAATCGCTTATAACAATGTCCACATCAAAGGCAGGACGGATACCAAGCGCATCAATCTGCGGATAATGCCCTTGCCCGCCAAGAAAGGTTATGAACCTTTGGCGGTGATTCTGATCGATCCGATCGAGGTCAAACCTTCGGAAAGTGGCGCCTGTGAAATCTACGACCTGGACCGCGAGGCCGAGCAACGCATCCATGACCTGGAAGCGGAATTGCAATTCACCAGGGAAAACTTGCAGGCCACCGTCGAGGAATTGGAAACCTCCAACGAAGAATTACAAGCCACCAACGAAGAACTGCTGGCCAGCAACGAGGAATTGCAGTCCACCAACGAGGAACTGCAATCGGTCAACGAAGAGCTTTACACCGTCAATGCCGAATTCCAGACCAAATTTTCCGAGCTGTCGCAGCTCAACAACGACCTCGACAATCTGATCGCCTGTACCGAAATCGCCACGCTGTTTCTGGACGAAGAGTTGAGAGTGCGGCGCTATACGCCGGCGCTCACCAATTTATGCCGCATCATAGACAGCGACATCGGGCGTTCTTTATCGGATTTGAGTCACCAACTGGTGGACGTCGACTTGCCCGCCCTGGCCAAACTGGTGCAAATTCAGCGCAACTCGGTGAGCAGGGAAGTTTGCACCCACGACAAGCGCTGGTTTTTACTGGACGCCCATCCTTACAGCCTGGGCCGCGAGCTGACCCGCTC
>JAQTYP010000400.1 GCA_028688235.1 Methylomonas sp. | reverse complement strand
CGAACCATCCGGTTTGTGTCCATGCGTTTTCAGCTCACCGCCGACTTCGACCAGATAATTGTGAATGTCCTGGCGCTCCAGAATCCGGCTGATTTTCTCGACGCTATAGCCTTGAGCCACCGAGGACACGTCGACTCTGACTTTGGGCGGCTTTTGCAAGTGGGTGTCGTCGACCACGACTATCTTTTCCATTCCCACTTCAGCCAAGGCCTTTTGCAAGCGAACCGGGTCCGGAATCGTCAACGACTCGCCCTGAAATCCCCACAAATCGAACAAGGGCCTGAACGTCAAATCGTAACAGCCCAGGCTGGCCTGACTGACCCGACTGGCGATTTCGAATAATTCGACGATTTCACTGCCGACGAATTGGCTTTCGGCGGTGGGATTATCGTTGAAACCTTCGATGACGGAATCCGGCCGGTAATTGGACAATGTTTTATCGATATCGGCAAATTCCTTGGTCACCTCGGCTTCCAACGCCTTGGCATCCACCGGCACTTGCGCCCAGTAGCTGACATGGTAGGTCGTGCCTTGAGCAAAGCCCTCGAACTTTACGATCTGCGCAGGCTGGTCACAGGCTGCCAATACCAGCAAGCCCAGCAACAAGCCCTTCATGTTAGTCATCTTCTTCATATACCACTCAGCGCGATAGCGCCGATATCATCTTGAAATTATCGTGGCGCGCGTCAGGCAACCACTCGAACCACCGATTCGTATTACGCCCAGGCATCAGCCATGTTTTAGCACCCGGGCTTTTTCCCGCTGCCAATCCTTATCTTTTTCCGACGCGCGCTTGTCGTGCAGTTTTTTACCCTTAGCCAAGCCGATTTTCAATTTGGCACGGCCTCTGACCCAATACATGGACAAGGGGATCAGGGTATAACCCTTACGTTCTACCGAACCGATCAACCTGGATAATTCCCGCGCATGCAGCAACAATTTTTTACGCCTCACCGCGTCGGGATTCACATGAGTCGAGGCCGACAACAACGGCGAAACGTGCGCTCCGCATAACCAAGCCTCACCGCGCCTGATTTCGACATAGCTTTCTTTCAACTGCACCCGCCCTGCCCGCAAACTCTTGACCTCCCATCCCTCCAAAACCAAGCCGGCCTCGAATTGTTCCTCGATATAATATTCGTGACTCGCTTGCCGATTGACGGCAATAGTATTGTCGTTTTGCTTGCTGTCCTTTTTTGATTTTTTCGCTGCCATGGCTATTAGTCGATTTTTAGACTGACTGTGATCCGGAATTTTGTTATTTTAACCGACCCGCTGACAAAATAACGATTTAATAACCGAGCCCTGCATCATGACGGACAAAACCCAATCCATCCACGGCCAGTGGTCGTCGAGATTTGCATTCATCCTTGCCGCCACCGGTTCCGCGGTCGGCCTAGGCAACATCTGGAAATTCCCCTACATCACGGGTGAAAACGGCGGAGGCGCTTTCGTTCTGGTGTATTTGATGTGCGTCGCCGCTCTGGGCATACCCATCATGATCGCCGAGATCATGATGGGACGCCGCGGCCGCCAAAGCCCCATCAACACGATGCAGACTTTGGCGGAAGAATCGAAAGCCGATCCGCGCTGGCATTACCTGGGCTGGAGCGGCATGATAGCCGGCTTTTTGATTCTGGCATATTACAGTGTCATCGCGGGCTGGGCGATGGCGTATATCGTCAAAGCCTTTTTCGGCGACTTCATCAACAGCAGTCCGGAAGAAATCCAACGCCTGTTCCAAAATCTGATGGACAACCCGGTGCAACAGATCTTTTGGCACACGCTGTTTATGTATGCCACGATGGCCTTCGTGATGCGCGGTGTGCAAGGCGGCCTGGAAAAAGCCGTTCGCTTCCTGATGCCGGCCTTATTCGTAATTCTGATTTTGCTGGTAGCCTACGCGATGACCACGGGTGCTTACGAACAAGGCGTGACGTTTTTGTTCAACCCGGACTTCAGCAAGATAGACGGCGACGCCGTGTTGACGGCCATGGGACACGCCTTCTTTACCTTGAGCCTTGGCATGGGCGCGATCATGGTTTATGGCTCTTATCTACCTGCGCATATATCCATTGCCAAAACCACGTTTTTCATCGCCGGTGCGGATACCGTCGTGGCCTTGCTGGCCGGTATCGCGATTTTCCCATTGGTATTCGCCAATCAATTGGAAGCCAGTGCAGGGCCCGGCCTGATATTCCAAACCTTGCCGCTGGCCTTCGGTCACATGGCGGGTGGCTGGCTGTTCGGCATCCTGTTTTTCGTGCTGCTGTTCTTCGCTGCGCTGTCCTCGTCGATTTCGTTGATAGAACCGGCGGTTGCCTGGCTGGTGGAAAATAAAGATATCGAGCGCCACCAGGCCTGTGCCTGGTCAGGCGCCGCCTGCTGGCTGCTCGGTGTTGGCGTGGTGTTCTCTTTCAATATTTGGTCGGATTTAAAGCTGTTCGATAAAAACCTATTCGAACTCCTGGACTATCTGACCGCCAATCTGATGCTGCCCCTGGGCGGAATGGCCATCGCGATTTTCGCCGGTTGGATGATGAAATCGTCACTCGCTCAACAGGAGTTGGAGATTCCGGAACAAGGTTTTCAAGCCTGGCACTTCCTGATCAAATACGTTTCGCCTACCGCGGTATTCCTGGTGTTTCTGCATGTACTCGGAGTGCTTTGATGATCTCGGTCGTGCAAAAAAGCGCTCTGGTCAAGTTCTCCGCCCAACAAATGTTCGATCTGGTCGACGACATCGAATCTTATCCGAAGTTTTTGCCCTGGTGTAGCGGCAGCAAAGTGTTGCGGCGCGACGGCGATATCGTCGAAGGCCGCATCGACATCGCCAAGGCCGGCTTTCATAAGTCTTTTGCCACCCGTAATCGCCTGGATCGCGGCGGCAAAATCTACATGAGTTTGTTGGAAGGACCTTTCAAATCGCTGGAAGGCGTATGGAGTTTCATGCCTTTGCGCGAAGATGCCAGCAAAATCTCCTTGGACCTGGAATTCGAGATCTCCAGCACTTTTGCCGGCCTGGCATTCGGTCCTGTATTCAACCAAATCTGCAATACCATGGTAACGTCGTTTACTCAACGTGCGAAAATCATCTATGGCAGTTGAAACAATCCGCGTCGAGGTGGCTTATGCTGCCGCCGACCGGCAAGCCATCATCGAAATCGAGTTACCGCTCGGCAGCACGGTCGAGCAGGCCATCCAGGCTTCCGGCATACTCGAGCAATTTTCTGAAATAGACTGTACGCGGCAAAAAGTCGGCATTTTTAGCCAAGTCTGCAAACTTCAGCAAACGATACAGGATGGCGACCGCATAGAAATCTATCGCCCTTTAATACAAAACCCCATGGACGCGCGACGAAAAAGAGCCGAACCGAAGTTAACAACCGCTGGAATTTAACCAAGCAACAAGTTCACCGGCGTCCAATAACAGGCTGTCCGGCCCCAGATAATAGACGTGACTATCGGCCGAAGAAATGCCGAGATAAGAATTGGTCGCCGAATAGTATCGGAAGACATAGGGCGATTGCGATTGCGTGCCGCCGCCTGCAGGAGAAAATAAGGATGCATATTCGATTTCCGCCCAATTGAAAAAACAATCGGAACGCGAAGGCTGACGACTGGCGGTGATGGTTTGCGACAATATGCCGTGTCCTGCCGCCATTGGAAATACCGGGTTATGCCAAG
>JAQTYP010000399.1 GCA_028688235.1 Methylomonas sp. | reverse complement strand
ACCACAAGGTTCAGCTCTCTAAACGCCGGGCCAGAGGCTATCGAAATATCGACAACTTCATCCATATGATTTACTTCTTATGCGGTAAGCTTCAGTTTACTTACCCACGGTATTTCACATAGAGCCTTTTATTTCTGATACATTAACTTTAGAAGAAAAGCAAGATATACCATTCTGTTTAATAACTGGTTACCTAATAGCGACCCACTACAATTTTGATTACAAAACTTCATTTAAAGATATTGCATTTTTCTATAAAAAAATCATGGACCTTGAAGTTAAAGACCCTGCAGCGCAGTCTGCTGCTTACAAGATCAATGAAATTGCTAATCGGCGAATTCCCCATACTCCAACAATTGAAAAAATTGAGCTTTTACAGCGAATTAACATTTAGCTATGTAGGGCATGCACTGTATGCCTTTTTAGACTTCGGATTTCAGGACGGTTTTCCCCCGTTATTCCGCCCCGAGCATCGCAGCTTTTGGCGAGATTAGCCCGCTAGGGGAGCGGCAGGGATGCCGCTCGTTTTCGGGGGGCTAAGGATAGCCCTTCCGAAAACCTTCGCCAAAAGCGAGAAGCGCAGGATCAAGGCGGAATCCGGGTGTCGTTTCTTTTGGGTACTTTTCTTTGGACAAGCAAAGAACAGTACCTCGGCTGTCGGGCCGAGACCCGACTTCAGACAGGCCGCGATAGCGAAACCAAATCCGAACAACCTAACCCCAAATATACCTAAGCCCATGACATCAATAACGCTTCCAATTTTCGGCCAAGGCAGCCAACCCGCCGAAGAAGACGGCGCCGAACTCGAATATTTGACGATGCCGGAAGAAATGGCCACTTACCGGATGCCGCAGATTTCGCTGGACTTGAACGCCGCCGACCTGGCGGCGGCCAAAGCCGTCGCGCTGCAACTGGAAAAAGACTTGGCGGCCTATCCAGACGCGTCGAGCCCGATAGACTTATCCTCCTTGGATACCAACAACCGCAAATTCATCGACGAACTTCTGGGCGAAGGCGAAGTCGGCGCGATTTGCGGCGACGGCTTGCAGATTCAGGAATCGGTATTGGCCGGGGTCTGGCGTTCGCAGCGGCTGGATGAAGAAAAACAGATCATCCAAGATAAACTGGAAGTCGGCATTATTCCGCAAGCTATCTCGGCATCGGCGTTCGAAGACGCCAAACCGGCCATCGTGGCGGATATGAGCGCCCTGCCCGCCGGCGTCATGAACGCTCCTCCGTTGATCGCCGAACTCAATGCCAAGATCGCGAGCCACAACTCCGGCGACGAGGCTCATGTCATCAACTTGAGTTTGCTGCCTCAAACCGAGCAGGATTTGGCCTTCTTGGAACAAAGTCTCGGCCGCGGCGGCGTGACGATATTGTCTCGCGGTTACGGCAACTGCCGCATCACCGCGACCGGCACCCGCAACGTTTGGTGGGTGCAGTATTTCAATTCTCAGGACACGTTGATTTTGAACACGCTGGAGGTCAGCGACGTGCCCGGCGTCGCCTGCGCGTCGGCGGAAGACATAGCCGACAGCCTCGAACGCCTGCAGGAAATCCTGAAGGTCTACCTATGAGCGAAGGCTTCTTTGCGGGTGCCTACGGCGGCGATGCGAGCCAGCTTGCCGCCGATGCCAAATTGGAATGTAAGATCTGCTGGCACGTCTACGATCCGGCCGAAGGCGACGAAGCCTGGCAGATGCCGCCCGGCACGGCATTCGCCGATTTACCGGAACATTGGAGCTGCCCGCAATGCGGCGCGCCCAAGGATCATTTTCTGCTGCTGGACGATTGAACATGCAATGGCGGGAAAGTGTGCAGATAGAACGTACATTGGAACAGACCTTCAACTACATTCTTGAAACCCGCATGCAGGGCATTCCTGTCGTCAATCCGGCCCTGGCCGTCGAAGCGCTGGGTTTTGTCCGGGCGAATGCGGATTGGGTCGGCATATTGATCACGCCCTGGTTCATGAACCTGATGCTGCTGCCTGGCATGGGCAGCGATTGGACCGAGAGATGGCCGGGCAGCAAGTTCGAAGAAGCGTTTCCCTACGGCGTGTTCGAATTTACCGTAGCCGGCGAACCTCAATTGGGTTGTTACGCCCAATGCTCGCTGTTTTCGCCGATGTTTCAATTCCAAAACCAAGACGACGCACGAAACGCGGCGCAAGCGGCCTTACAAGCGCTGTTGACACCGCCCAAGCTGAGTCGGCGCGATTTATTGCGCGGAAACCTCGGAACGCATTGATGCAAGAAGCAGGCGAAATCACCATTGAGCTTAGCCATCGCGGCGGAAGCGTCGACAACGTAAAATTGAATTCGACTCGGCCGGTGACGGCGGCGCGGGTGTTGATAGGCAAAACGCCTGAGCAGGTGTTGACGATGGTGCCGCTGCTATTCAGTCTGTGCGGCAACGCCCAAACCGATGCTGCGTTGCTGGCTTGCCGCGCGGCATTGCACCTAGAGGCGGATACGACAGCGAATGCCGCCCGCGAAATCTTGGTGAACGTCGAAACCTTACGCGAACACGGTTGGCGCATCTTGCTGGATTGGCCGCCGTTGATCGGCATGCAGGCAGACAAAACCGGCGTCGCGGCTTTACTGAAAAGCTGTGCCGGCTTTGCGCCGCTATTATTTCGAAACGGTGCGGCGTTCGAACTCGATAGCGTTTCGAACCCCAAGCAGGAAGAGCTAGAAACCCTTGCCACAGGACTCCGCAGCCTTATCGATAGTTTCATTTTCGGCGACCGACTGCGGCAATTTCGTTCGATAAACGACGAAGATGGACTGCTCGATTGGCTGGATGCCAACGACGCATTGGCGGCCCGCTTGTTGAAGGCCGTATATGGCTCGAACGGATTGGATGCCGGCCGTAACAACGTGCACTGTCTGCCGGAATTGGACATACAAGCCTTATTCGATATGCTGCAAAACCATGATTTGACGGAATTCAGCCGAGCACCGCATTGGCAAAATACCCCTTACGAAACTACGCCGCTGAGCAGACAACAGTCGCAGCCCTTGATTAAAGCCATGCAAAGCCGTTACGGCAACGGCTTGATCGTGCGTTTTTTAGCGACCTTGTCGGAAGTTGCCGCATTGACGGAAGGACTAGGCGAGGAAACCCTACCCTGCTCCAAGGCGTTCGGCTTGGAAGAAATCGGACTAGCCCAGGTACAGGCCGCCCGCGGATTGCTGTTACATCGAGTGGTATTGCGCCACGGCCGGGTGTACGATTACCACATCGTCGCGCCGACCGAATGGAATTTTCACCCGGAAGGCGTGGCCGCAAACGGATTAAGGCGATTGCGGGCCAATGACGGCGACGGTTTGCGCAGGCAAGCGCATTGGTTGATCCAGGCCATAGACCCATGCGTCCAATTTAAACTGGCGATGATAGCCGCCAATAGCCTATAGCCACTGCAACTTAAATTAGCCATTCAACATTTAGCCATGCATGAAATGTCGCTCTGTGAGAGCATATTACAAACCCTGGAACAGCAGGCCGAAGTTCAGCATTACCGCAAGGTCAACACCGTCTGGCTGGAGATTGGCACATTGGCAGGGGTCGAAGTCGATGCGTTGCGTTTTGGTTTCGACATCGTCGTCAAAGGCTCTTTGGCCGAAACGGCCAAACTGGAAATCATCGAAATCCCAGGCGAGGCCTGGTGTTTAGCGTGCGGCAATACCGTCACGGT
>JAQTYP010000398.1 GCA_028688235.1 Methylomonas sp. | reverse complement strand
CGCACAAGAAATTCTTGGCGTTACTGGTGGTCATGAACTTGCGCTTCAGAAAGTAGCCGTTGTTCAAAAAACAGCGGTCGGGCTGAATCTTCAGCTCACCGGTACGGGAGAAATCCGGATACCCCAGATAAAGCGGCTCGGCCGTCTCTTTTTTGTAACCCATCAGCGCCAAATTGCCGTCAGCCTTGACCGCAATCCGATTGCTCAGGCTGGGTGTCGGCTCGCTCTTGAATTGGGACTCCTTGATCTCAACCGTGATCGTTTGACCGGGCTTGATGACGTTGGCAAAATTGAATTGATAATTGCTGAAGCTCAATCCATGCCTTGTAATCAACGCTTCTTCATCGCGCCGCCGGCGAAATTCCGCTACCCGACCTTCGATCAGCGATTCCAACTGGAATCCCAGCGAGATCGGGCCATTAAACGGGTTGCCGTGGATTTGACTCCATTTTTTGCCGTCATGAAACAAATTGAAGTCGTCAGTGGAATTACGCGCGACATCAATATGAAGCTTGCTGAATTTATCCTGATTGACGGTATTCATAAGTGACGCCTCCGAAGGGTTGAATGTGTTAGCCGGCCATGCGAATACCGCGCCCAGCCGAGCAACCAAAGTATCGGTACTGGGTTAAAACATAGGCGAATAATCGGCAGACGCGGTAAAGGTATAACGGATTCCGCTTTTCGCCGAGCCCCCCCTGTCGAGCCGGTGCTCAGTAAATTAGACGGACTAAATTCCAGTTTACGCGGAAACGAGGAAATTTTTGCAATTGCCTAAAGTTTCAGCCCAATGGTCGATAACCTGGCATGCCAACTATCCAACACGATTCCGCTGGGCATCGTAACGACTCGCAAAGGTGCACGCCATGCTCGACTCAGTTTCCTCCATCGCCGCCCTGGCGACACAAATGACAACGCAAAAAACCGTTCAGCAAGTCGACATGGCAGTGCTGAACAAAGCCCAGGACATCCAAAAACAACAAGGCGAAGCCGCTTTAAAACTATTGGAATCCGCGACCGTGGCGCCCAACAGTATTGATGTCCACGCCTGATACGGTAAGCGCCCACACAACCATCCTAATCATCGTCATCGGCCGCCATCTGCTCGGTCAAGCTCTTGGGTAATTTCTTTTTCACCTTCACGCCCAAGTCTTCCAGGCTGCTGGCCTGGCGCAACAGGTTGCCCTGGCCGCTACTGAGCTTGTTGACGATGCCGTCGTAAGTCTTCTGCACCGTGCTGAGCTGATTGCCGAGCTTTTCGATGTCTTCGACAAAACCTCGGATCTTGTCATACAAACTACCGGCCTTGTCGGCGATCAACCTGGCGTTCTCATTCTGCTGTTCGTAACGCCAAATGTTTTGGATGGTTCTTAGCGTAGCGAGCAAGGTGGTTGGCGTGACGACGACGATTTTGTGCTCGAAAGCGTCGTTGAACAGTTTTTCGTCACCCTGAAACGCCGCCATGAAGGCCGCTTCGATAGGCATGAACAGCAAAACAAAATCCAAGGAACGCAAACCTTTCAGGCTGGAATAATCCTTGCCGCTCAAGCCCTTGATATGGGCACGCACCGCCTCGACATGTTGCTTCAAGGCCTCGGCGCGCTGACTGCCATCTTCCGCCGAACAATAACGCTCGTAAGCGACCAACGAGACTTTTGAATCGATGACCACATCTTTGTTATCAGGCAGGCGGACGATCACGTCGGGCTTGAACAAACGGTTGTCCTCGTCGCGGAATGCACCCTGGGTTTCGTATTCGATGCCCTTGCGCAAGCCGGATTGCTCCAGCACCTTTTCCAATATCATCTCGCCCCAGTTGCCCTGAGCCTTGTGGTCGCCTTTCAAGGCGCGGGTCAGGTTCAAGGCTTCCTGATTCATCTTCTGGGCGTCACGGCGCAGGGAAACAATTTCCTCGCGCAGCGAGATGCGGTCCTTGGTTTCGTTGTCGTAGACGCTTTCCACCCTTTGCTTGAACTCGCCGAGTTGTTGCTTGAGCGGCGCGACCAGTCCTTCGATGCTGACCTTGTTGTGTTCTGCGAACTGCTTGCCGCGTTCCTCGAAAATCTTGTGGGCGAGGTTCTCGAACTGGGTTTTCAGCTGGTTTTCGGCGTCTTGCAAAAGGCGGATTTTTTCTTCGTTATGCTTGTGCTGCTCCTGCTGGCGGGCGTTGAGTTCGGCGTTTTCGGTTTTCAGCGCCAGCAATTGCCGTTGCAGGCTTTGCAGCTCGTCTTCCTTTTGTCCCAACAACGCCAAGCGCTCCTCGGCCACCGCCAATTGCACGGTTTGTTGTTGCAATTGCTGCTGTTGTTGCTCGATTTGGGCCTGCATGGCCAGTTGCTTCTTGCCGGCCAGCCAAGCAGCGAGCGCATAACCGAGCAAACCAAGC
The DNA here is from genome assembly GCA_028688235.1 of Methylomonas sp. Lineage (GTDB taxonomy): Bacteria > Pseudomonadota > Gammaproteobacteria > Methylococcales > Methylomonadaceae > Methylomonas. The sequence continues at coordinate 1,332 of JAQTYP010000398.1, read as the reverse complement.
ACCATCGCCGCCGGCCATATCCAAACGTCAATCAAAACCTTTTCCTCTAAAAAAGTAGAGCGGATAAGCGTAGCGCCATCCGCCGGCATATGTCCGTAGCGCGGACCAGCCCCGCATTCCCACGCAGCGCGTGGGAATGCGGAAAGGTATGTGCCGTGCAGGAGGTTTCATGCCGCGCCTCCTTCTAGATCCAATACGGCTAATCGTGCTTGCGCTTTAATTTCATCTACATCAATACCATTCGGACCTGCTAATTCTAAAAGCAGGCCGTCAAAGAATTGAAATGCACGTTCGAAAACATCTTGCATGGCTGCTACTTCTCTTAGAAGACTATCGATTCCCTTCGAGGTATCAAGCTCCCCAGAGGAGACAAAGAATGAATGGGCCAGATGATTCCGAGCATTTCGGAAGGTTTTCATGAAAAGTATGGCATCTTCCGGTAACCGCCCGGAATCGATCACCGGCTTTAAGAGTTGTCCAAGAGTTTTCTTCGACCAATAGCTCTCTTCAACCTCCTGAATCGAAGTCACAGGGCCGGTTCGGCTCACAAGAACGTAGACCGATACGATGTTGTATTCTGCGAGCTGTGCCGTGTGAAGTGCCGCCCCCACCTCGCGATATAAGTCAGCTAGTGTAGTCATATCCAAGAAGACTAATAAGCAATTAAAACTTTCTGTATTTCATCCCGCCGACACCAACCTCACAACCCTTTAAACACTTCACCCGCCGCCTCCGCTGTCGCCAACAAATCCCCCTCCGTATGCGCCCCCGAAACAAACCCGGCCTCGAACGCCGACGGCGCCAGATACACGCCTTGCTCCAGCATCGCATGGAAGAAGTGCTTGAAGCGCTCGACGTCGCAGGCCATCACTTGCGCGAAGCGGCTGATGGATTTTTCTTCACTAAAGAACAATCCGAACATGCCGCCGACCTGGTTGGTGGTGAATGGGATGCCGGCCGCATCGGCGGCGGCTTGCAGGCCGGCCAACAGTTGCGTGGTTTTGGCGGTCAGGGCGTCGTAGAAGCCGGGAGCGGAAATCAATTCCAGGGTTTTCAGGCCGGCGGCCATCGCCACCGGGCAGCCGGATAGTGTGCCGGCCTGGTAAACCGGGCCCAGCGGCGCCAGATATTCCATGATCTTGCGGCTGCCGCCGAAGGCTCCGACCGGCAGGCCGCCGCCGATGATCTTGCCCAGGGTGGTCAGGTCCGGTTTGATGCCGTACAGGCCTTGCGCGCCTTGCAAACCAACGCGGAAGCCGGTCATCACTTCGTCGAAGATCAGCACGCTGCCGTACTGGTCGGCGACCGCGCGCAAGGCTTGCAGAAAGCCGG
>JAQTYP010000397.1:649-3729 GCA_028688235.1 Methylomonas sp. | reverse complement strand
AAGTTGTTTTTGGTTTACAGACGGTAACGCTCCAATTTATACAAAATCTTCAAAATCTATTGTTTGAAAAAGCCAATAAAGAAAAACAGACATTGATGGCTCTTTAGGAACCGCCGCCATCATATTATTATCAATAAGACAATTTGAGGTGGCAATTCGCCTTCTATTTAGTAGCAAAGCAGCACCAACTTTGGCAAAACAAACCGCACCTTGAGGAATGGTTTTCCAGTTATATTTATCTACATCATAAAGACATACGTAATTATTTGCTTTGCTTAGGTATCTTTCATTCCCTTGTAGGTTCATATCTGACACTTTATAAAATGGATAATCACCAGCAGATTTGCCTTGCAATGAAATGGGAAAGCCACTTCCACCAATAAAATAACAAAATGATCCTAATTTTATTTTGCCTGTTTTATTATTCATACCCCAACTCCTTCAAAAACCCTTCCAGCCGTTCGGTCGCCTGTTGTTTGCGCCGGGCAATATCGGCATAGGTTTCTTGATATTTGTCCCACCAGTTTTCCAGTTCGGCGATGGCGGCCTGGCGCTGGTTTTGCAAGGCTCGGTCGAGCTGGCTGGCGATGCCGTCGAAAAAAACCGATAAATACAAGGCTTGCGCCTCCGCTTCGCTGAGCGCGCCTATCTTGCGTTCCAGCCGGATCAGCAGGATTTTTTTCAAGCGGGCGATGATTTTCTTGGTTTTGGCGAGTCCGGCTTTGATGGCGACATAAGGCGATAACAAGGTTTCCAGCTCGGCCAGACGCGGCGCGATGCTCGACAAACCGCGATCCAGCTTGTCCAGTTCCTGTTGCAACGGCGCGGTGTCCAGGCCGCGTTGTTGATAATCGGCGATGGAATCACGGCCTTTGCCGGTGAGCTGCTTTTTGCAGTATAGAATGGCTTTTTGCCGGGTTTTCAGGGTTTTGAGTTCGTCTTCCAGTTGCTTGGCATAGTTGTCGTCATCCTCGCCGATCTCGAAATCCTCCGGCCCGGCCTCGAAAGTTTCCTTGTCGCCGTCCAGCGCCGCCTGTTTGGCTTCCAGCTTTTGCCAGCGTTGCAACAGCAGCGGCGTCAGTTTGATGGCCAAGATTTCGGTTTTTAAATCCAGCTTGACCTTGCTGTCCTTGTCCTGGTTTTCTTCCAGTGCCGATAGCAGGGTTTCCCACCAGGCGCCTATCAAATACCTCGCGGCCTTATCCGGCGCCGGCAGGGTTTTGCTGGGATTGTCCGGGTCGGGTTGGTTGGCGGCCAGCAGGATTTTCAGGTCGTTGAGATGCGCGTCCCACCAAGTAACCAAAATGCCGTCCAGCTTGTAGCAGTCGAATTGGCCGGTCGGCATTAGTTGCTGATTGAAGCTATCCAGCAGGTTTTTATGCAAATCCATCAAGCGGCCGTTGCCGGGCAGATCGGCGATTTGGTTTTGCGCCTGTTGCCACCACGCCGCCATGGCGGCTTGCAAAGTCTGTTGCTTGGCTTTTACGCCGTCGTCGCCTTCCAGCCAGCTTTGCAGGTCGGACTTTTGTTGAATATCGGCGGGATAAGCCCAATAGCCGGGTTCGCTGCTAGTCAGGTAATCGCGCAACGCAAAGCCGTGGGCATCGAACAGGGCTTGCTTGGCGCGGATTTCCCGTTCCGGTATGCCGCCGCGCAAATGGGCGTGAACGTCCTGACTTTCCGGCGGAGGGGCATTATCGGCATAGCGGCGGATGTTAAGGTTGTATTCGTTGGCCTTGATGTTGTCCAGGCTGACGATGGCGGCATAACCGGGAATCTCGCGCCATTGTTCGTAGGTGGCGGCGATTTTGTCAATGTGTTCCGGCAGCAAAAAGTTTTGCGCCCGGCCTTCGTAATATTCGCGGTCGGCGTTGATAAATAAAATCTTTTGGCGGCGCGGTTCCGGCTTGCTGCCGGCGTTTTGCCGCATCACCAATAAACAGGCGGGGATCGAGGTGCCGTAAAACAGATTTTGCGGCAGGCCGATGACGGCTTCGATCAGGTCGGCGTCGATAAAGCCCTTGCGAATCTCGTATTCCTTACCGCCGCGAAACAGCACGCCGTGTGGCATGACGCTGACCAGCAGGCCGTCTTGCTGCAACACCGCCCACATGTGCTGCACGAACATCAAGTCGGCTTTTTTGCCTGTTTCCGGGGTGAAACCGAAGCGGAAGCGTTCGTCGTGAATCATGCCTTCGATTTCGTAGTTTTGCGCGAAGGGCGGATTAGCCATGACCCGGTGAAAGCGGCGCAACTCGCCGCCTTGCTGGTGCTTGGGGTTCATCAGCGTGTCGCCGTGACGAATGTCTGCGGACGGCACGCCGTGCATCAGCAGGTTCATTTTGCAGATGGCCCAGACGCCGCCGTCGTTTTCCTGGCCGTACAAAGCGATGCTGTCCGGTGTGTCGCCGTGCATCGCCACCCAGTCGCGGGCTTGAATCAACATACCGCCCGATCCCACCGTTGGGTCGTAGATCGACATGCCGGCTCTGGGGTTGGCGATGCGGGTAATCAGCTTGACCACGTCGCGCGGGGTATAGAATTGTCCGCCGCGCTTGCCGGCATTGTCGGCGAAGAATTTGATCATGAATTCGTAGGCCGCGCCGAGCAGGTCGGGAAATTGGAAATCCTTGTCCAACAGGCGGTAGCCGTTGAAGTGGTCGATCAGCTTGCGCAGTTCCTTGTCTGGAATCGTGGCTTCGCCGATCTTGCGTTCGAAGTCGATGTGTTCCAGCACGCCTTCCAGCGCGGGATTGCCGACAGCCAATGCGCCAAGCGCTTGATTGAGCTTGTCCCCCAAACCCTTAGCCGCCATTGCTCTATGGGGCCAAGATGCTTGCCTTGATCGATGGGTCCCCAGTCGGCCAGATGTTCGGCCATACCGTCGATTTTTCGCGCGCGCTCCGGGTAACTCCAGCGTGCGGTTTTCGGCACGAAGCCGTTGGGGTAAAGGCTGATGCTTTCGGCGCGTTGCAGGGCTTGCTCCAGGCTGCGGCCCAGTTTGAGTTGTTCGGCGATGATTTGATCGTAACGGTCGTTAAACACGTCGGACATGCGTTTCAAAAACAGCATGCCGAAAA
>JAQTYP010000397.1:0-639 GCA_028688235.1 Methylomonas sp. | reverse complement strand
ATGTATTCCTTGTATTCCGAAGCGTCCATTTTGCCGCGCAGTATATCGGCGGCTTTCATCAAATGTCGTTCCAGTTGTCCTAGGGTGAGTTGTGCCATGCAGTGCGAATTCCGTGTTTGGGGCTGTAGCAAAAAGCGGGTATTTTGCCGATAAAGCGCTTGGTACGCCTAATTTTTGTTTCCGCGCATCCAGTATTGACGCCTAAACGCGCTGGATTTGCATTTTCCGGTCAGGCATTACCTTGAACATCGCCTCGGCAATATCGCCCAGGTTTCGGCTGGCTGTTGCAGTGCGCGGCGTTTTCAGTTGCTGAACGATTTCGCCCTGTCGCTATGTTCGAAAGTCCGGAATACCGATAAGGGGAGCGGATTAAATAACTAAAGTTTCGGAGTTCATTATGACCGGCATAGCGCTGGGTCGTCGTTGATTTCCAAGGCTTCAAGCCGTAATGCTCTGGCGTCAAGTTGAAGGACTTGAACAAACCAGCATTGTATGTGCGCATCAATGGTTTCCATCACCATAGCAACCGCATCACCCAAGACAGCTTTCAAACTATCTAAGGCCACCGTCCACGGCGCGAAAAACTTACCAGAGTTTGCCCGCAAAACTAATGTCCGCACTGTTGTTGCACAGCGTTTG
>JAQTYP010000396.1 GCA_028688235.1 Methylomonas sp. | reverse complement strand
GGCCGTGCCGTTCGAGGTGCTGTAGCTTACCGTGACGGGGCCTGCGACGCCTCCGGATCGACTGACCGAAATCGTGACTGTGCCGTCGGCCTCGTTGACCGAATACGCCGTCGCGTCCAAAGCGATCGTCCCCGGACTATCGTCGCTGGCTATCGTAATGCTGGCGGTGCTTTGACCCAGTTGGGCATTGCCGGTTGGGTTGCTCAAGGTGAACGTAAAACTCTCCTGATCTTCGACGAGCGTGTCGTTGACAATCGGGATTACCACGGTTTGGGCACCTCCGACCCCGGCTGCCCAGCTCAACTGCCCGGAAACGGCGCTGTAATCCTGCCCGACTACTGCCGAGCCGTCTGCGGTGCTATAACTCACGCTGACGGGATTAGCCAAATCCCCCGTCCGGCTAACCGAAACAGTGACCGTGCCATCGGCTTCGTTGACCGAATAAGAAGAATTGACCACGCTAATAATGTTCGTAACGTCTCTAACGGTAACGCTCGTAGAAGAAGCATTGCCGGGCACACAAGAAGGAAAAGTATCAGGGTTCCCATTCGACAACGGCTGGCAGCTTGACAAGCTGATAGTGAAGCTTTTATCTGCTCCTGTAGCAGGATCATTTATCACATTAAGCACCAAATTCTGTCCTGTTATTTGGCTCAAGACTATGCTTCCATTATTCGGATCGGTGTAACCCTCACCCGTAACCGAATAGGAAACGCTAATTTGATCGTAGCACTCCCCAAAAAAACATTGATCATCCTGGATGGCTAACGGAATGCTGACGGTGCCGGAATCTTCGTTGACGATGACAGAGCTTGCACCAAAATCGACGATGACAGCAGCAATCGCCGGCGTGGAGGCAAAAAACAGCATTATTAGAAATGTTAAACGAAATTGGTTTATTGTTTTCTGCATGATGAGTCTTGATCCGCAATTTGCAAACGAGAAGGCCTGCCGTCGATTAATTCTTACTATTGACGGTACAAAGAGTTCGTGAATCCAGTTTTTCGATTATCAATGAATTGATTGGCCTTGGCAAGAAAAGCCTTGTCAAATGACGTATTAGCCTGAGCGAGCGAGGCGATGTGTTTCCGGTGAAGTGAGCTTGTTTTTGCGAAATTTGAGACGTTAGCTGTGAAGAGTGTAAATTGCTGATTGTTCCGGGCTTCGGTTCATTGAAAGCAATTTCAACATTCACTGCAAGTTGGGGATCAAGTGGAATGGCCTCGTGACGACTTTCTGTCTTAAGCTTCGCACAATCTCAGTTGCTTTGAGCGTTTCTTGATGCTCAGCAGGAACTCGAATTCTGAAGTAGTAGACGTTTTTGCGTCGAAAAAGATAGGGGATTTTTCCCACAAAAAAAGCCTCTTGTGTAACAGGTTTGTGTAGCAAACACTGCTTCTTGAGGCTTCAGTTTTGAAAAACTATCATGTTTTTCAAATATTTAATTGGGTGGCGGAGAAAGAGGGATTCGAACCCTCGATACGTTTCCGTATACACACTTTCCAGGCGTGCGCCTTCGACCGCTCGGCCATCTCTCCGTACAACATTTGAGCCGTGCATTATCAACTAATTTGTATTTTGATGCAATCTTTAAATGCGGTTCAATGCAAAATCAAGCTTCGGTGGCAGGCGAAATTTGTTGGTGGGTATTGGGTTATGATCGTGGCTGGGTTAGGCTAATGCGGATGGCTTGCTAGGTTTAAGGTTGCAGGTCGTTCGATCTGTGTTTTTCAAGGCTTTTAACATGCAAACAAACGATCAGTCCGCTGATGCGCCATTGGAGCGTAATACGCAAAAGACCTATCCGGCTCCCGAAATTGTTTCGGAGCTGGAGTTTCTTTTTGCCTTGCGCCGCGATATTCATGCTCATCCGGAATTGGCCTATGAGGAGACCCGGACCGCCGATTTGGTCACGGCCAGATTGAGCGAATGGGGGCTTGCCGTGCATCGCGGCTTGGGTAAGACCGGTGTGGTCGGTGTCGTAAAAGCGGGTCATTCGGATAGGGCCATAGCATTGAGGGCTGATATGGATGCGCTGCCGATACAGGAGCAAAATCGCTTTGCACATGTATCGAAGATTCCGGGGAAAATGCATGCTTGCGGCCACGACGGACATACGGCGATGTTGCTGGCGGCGGCGCAATATTTGGCCTCACATAGGCATTTCGATGGTTCCGTATATCTGATTTTTCAGCCGGCCGAAGAGGGCGGCGGCGGGGCCGATGCGATGATCAAGGATGGGCTGTTTCGGCGCTTCCCTATTCAGCAAGTGTTCGGCATGCATAATTGGCCCGGTTTGGCGGCCGGGCAGTTCGCCGTCAGTCCCGGTCCTGTGATGGCGGCCTTCGATACCTTTAGAATCGTCATAAAGGGTAGGGGTTGTCATGCGGCGATGCCGCATCTGGGGCTCGATCCCGTGCCCGTGGCCGCGCAAATGATTCTGGCTTTTCAAACGATTTTGACCCGCAACGTGCCTCCTCTGGAGGCCGGGGTGCTGTCGGTCACGACGGTGCATGTCGGAGATGCCAAAAACGTCATCGCCGACGACTGTGAGTTGACGGGAACGCTTAGGACATTTTCCGATGAGGTGATGGAGGTGATGCATGATCGCATCCGGCAGATTGCCAGGCATACTTGTTTGGCGCATTCTATGGAATGCGACGTCGAATTTACCAAGGGTTATCCGGCAACCATCAATCACGAACAGCAGTCCTCCTTGTCGCGAAAGGTGATGGCTGGAATCGTCGGCGAGCAAAATGTCTTGGAACAACAGCCGACGATGGGGGCGGAAGATTTTGCCTTCATGCTGCGAGAACTTCCGGGCAGTTATTGTTTTATCGGTAACGGCGATGGTGATCATAGGCACCAGCACCATGGCACTGGCCCCTGTACCTTGCACAATGCCAGCTATGATTTCAACGACGATGTGTTGGCCTTAGGCGCGACCTATTGGGTCAGGTTGGTCGAAGCGGTTTTGGCCAAGGATGAGACCCGTTAATCCTCGAAAATAATTTTGTCCATGGACCTAAAACTGCGGATTAACTCAGCATGGAACGTATGTTTTCGATTTCATCTTTGACCTGATCGAGGATGTTGATGCTCAAATCGGCATCCAGATTGCCCGCGGCGAGTTTTTTATAGGCCGGTAATTCATCCATTTTGGGCATTTTTTTGATGTCGACCTTGCCGATGTAGCTGTGTAATTGCGAGATCATTACGATGTCGCTATAGGTGGCTTGCGGGCCGCTGTCTCTATACCAGTTTTCGGCGTGGACGACGACGTCCTCGAAATCGGTCGGGAAATCCCATTTGCGGATGATTTGCACGCCGATTTGACTGCGCAACTCCCGCACGGCTTCGGCTAAATCGCCGGGAGACGCCAGTAGTTCGGGTTGGCGGTCGGCATAGGCCAATATCGGCACTATGCCTATATCATGAATCAAGCCGGCCAGCATGGCGCGGTCCGGATCGAAGCCGGGGGTCTTGTGCGCCAGTACCGCGCTGATGGCTGCAACGTGACTGCTGTGCGACCACAATTCCTGCATTTTTCGCCGAATCAGGCCTGATTTGGCGTTGAATACGGCTTTTAATGCAAATACCGTGACGATGTCTTGGGCGGCTTTGAGTCCCAAACGGGTGATGGCTTCGGGGCAGCTTTCGATTTTGCGTCGACCGCGGTACAGCGGGCTGTTGGAAATCTTGATCAGACGCGCGGTCATACTGGGGCCGCA
>JAQTYP010000395.1 GCA_028688235.1 Methylomonas sp. | reverse complement strand
AGGCATTGTAGCCATAAAAATCAGCAATTTACTAAAATCGTATGGGCAGAATAGTGAATCCGTGTTTCAATAAGTGAAATATGATTTCATTTTTTAGGTGTTTATGAGCGGACACGATTTTTCCCAGATTTCTCCGGTGTTTTTCCTGCAAACCTTCATCCTGGAACTGATGCATGCTTGCGAGCAGGAAGGGGGCGACTATTGCGAATCCTTGATCGAACGTATTGCCAAGAGCGCCGGGATGTATTTCGAGCAAACCTATCGGGATGAATATCAACGGCGAGGCGAATTGGGGAATGAAGATTACATCGACTTGATCCTGGCCCTAAAGAACCATATCGGCGGCAATTTTTCATTAGCCTCGGTTGAGGCCGGCACCATTACCGTCGTCAACAGTCGCTGCCCGTTCGGCGGCGGTGTGACCAATTTTCCCGAGTTGTGCCGAATGACTTCGAGCGTATTTGGCGGCATCGCAGCACGCAATTTCGGTTACGCCAAGGTGGAAATCCGGCAGAGTATTGCCAAACAAAACGGCGGCTGTGAAGTTTGTATTCACACCTGTCGCGATGGTGCCGCCGATAAGACCGGTCTGGAATATCGCCGCGACGATCAGCAGAACGACAAACTGGAAATGGCTGAGCTGCATTCCCGCATTGAAGAGCGGATGCGCAACGTCTGGTGGAGCTTGCCCAAGCAACACGCCGCCAAACCGGCCCCGGCCATCATCGCCAAATCACCGGCGATGCAAAAAGTCCTGCAACAAGTTGAAGTGGTGGCGCCAACCAAGGCCACGGTATTGATCAACGGCGAAACCGGCGTCGGCAAGGAACTCATCGCCCGCGCCATCCACGCCATGAGCGAGCGCGGCCACAAGCCCTTCGTGGCGATCAATTGCGGGGCGATTCCGGAAAGTCTGATCGAGAGTGCGCTGTTCGGCCACGAAAAAGGTGCATTTACCGGCGCCATCGAAGTCCATCAAGGATTTTTCGAGCGTGCAGAAGGGGGCACCTTGTTTCTGGACGAAGTGGACGCCTTGTCGCCGGCGGCGCAAACCCGTTTGTTGCGGGTCATCCAGGAGGGCGAGATGGAGCGCGTCGGCGGCAAACATACGCTAAACGTTGATGTGCGCATCGTTTCCGCCAGCAATCGCTCATTGGAGCAACACGTCGAGCAAGGCTTATTTCGTCAGGACTTGTTTTATCGCTTGAATGTCGTGCGGCTATGGATACCGCCGCTGGCCCAACGCCCGGAAGACTTGCCGCATCTGGTTCAGTTGATACTGAAACGTCTGAACGAAAAATACGCCAAAAACGTGCAGTCGGTCAACCGCGAGGTCATGGGGCAAATCCGCGCTTATCCCTGGCCGGGTAATGTGCGCGAGCTGGAAAATACCCTGGAACGTAGCGTATTGTTTTGCAAGGGTACAGAATTGAACCGCCTGGAATTGGATCGGCAACTCATGACCGCAACAGGCGATGACTGGAATGCGCACAAGCAAAATCTTCTGAGTGATGCCGAGCAAGTATTTCTCAAGCAAGCGCTGCAAAATCATCGCGGCAACGTCAAGCAAGTCGCTGACGCCATGGGGTTGACGCCCAGAGCAGTCTACGCCAAGCTAAAAAAATACGGTCTCAGTGCCCTCCGGTTTAGAGGGGATTAGCGCTATTTAAACCGATCGTCCGATTTCCGGCTTATGACCTGTTTCCCGGCTTTCTCGAGCCAGCCGATTCTGACATTCGTTTGCGCATCGAATTCGGGCACGTAAGGTTTTATATCCAGCAAGGGCGTACCGTCCAGGATGTCCACATTTCGAATGTACAACACGCCATGTTCGATTTTGTCTAATTGAACGATGGAAAGCCCGATCGCATTGGGACGCTTGGGTGCCCGGGTGGAAAAAAGCCCTCGATACACGGTATCCATGAATGGGATTACTTGGAGATCGAAGGAGCGGCTCAGGTGGAAGTGGTAGAGCAGGATAATGTGAGAAAATCCGTCGAGGTCTTTAAGCCCTGCCTGAAAGTTCTCGAACACTTCCACCGTACCCTCGATGCCGGCGGCGCCGGCCGGCTGGATCGGCATATTTTCCGGCTCTAAAAATGGGGAATGGATAATCCCAATCGGGGTAAATTTCATCTTATTTTTCTCATCGAACCAGCAGTTATCAAGGTAATTATCTTACCTTTCAAAAATATCAGTTGACAAAAATAGTCTTTAAAAGGTTTTATCCTCCAAGGTATTCACTTCCAAATAGCATAAGGTCCTGCTTATGCATGAAGGCTCTATATGAAATTGAGTGGGTAAGCAGCAAAATTTTCACGACGGCTCGGTGGCAAGCCTGACCGACGCGATTCGTATCATGGGCGAAGTTCAGCTCGACAAAACCTTCACTAACGATGAAATCGCCAAATTGGCGGCTTTTCTGCAAACGCTAACGGGTGAATATAAAGGAAAACCTCTAGGGCAGTTGACCCCGGCAGACATCCAATAATCGAGTTCCGTGCTATGTTTCAATTCATTCATACAGGAGAAGACCATGAGACGAATCTACTTTTTAGCGCCCAATATCGAAACGACGCATAAGATCGTCGACGAATTACGGGCCGAGGGCATCGAAGATCGGCATCTTCATGTGTTGGCGAAGCGGGATACGCCATTACAGGATATGCCAGAAGCATCGGTTTTTGAGAAAACCGATTTTATACCGGCGGTTGAACGCGGCGTGGCACTCGGCGCTACCACAGGCTTGCTGGCAGGGCTTGTTGGATTACGCTTTGCGGGATTCGCGATTGCCGGAGGTCCAGTCCTGGGGTTGTTGGCATACGGTGCGACCATCGGCGCCATGATGAGCGGTTTGGCCGGCCTTCAAGTCGGTAATTCCCGAGTCAAGCAATATGCGGAGGCGATCGAGCGCGGCGAATTTCTGGTCATGGTCGATATTGCCAAGGAGCGTATCGATAAGATCAGTCAATTGATCAGCAAGCATCACCCTTCGGCCCATTTTGAAGGAATAGAGCCATTGTTGCCGCCCAATTACGGTTAATCGGCCCAAATCGTAAACGCTTACCGATCAGCCAAAGAGGGGGGTCCATGAAAATCGCCGTCGCCAGTCAAAATCGAAAAGAGATTACCGGTCACTCCGGCATGTGCAGGAAGTTCTGGATTTATTCCATCGAAAACGATGCCATTGCCGGGAAGGAAATGCTGGAATTGCCCAAGGATCAGTCGTTCCATGAGACATCGCCATTTGAGCCATCGCCCTTGGATCACGTGAATGTGCTGATAGCCGGCGGCATGGGCACCGGCTTGGCACGTCGTTTACAACAGAAAAACATTCAGGCGGTATTGACCAAGGAAACTGATCCAGATCAAGCCGTAAAGGATTTTTTAAACGGTACGTTGAAAACCGAGCCTTTCGAGCCCCACGAGCAAGGGCATAAGCACCCATAAGTGTCTGCAATCAGAGTCGCCCTGATAATCCGTTACCATCAGCTTGGACGTTGCGATGCTCAAATTTCTCTATCAAAAGCTATTCGAGCGAATTGGCCTTACACGGACTTGCGACACTCGAAGCAACCGCTTCGTCGCTGTAATTGAATGCATTATCAATCAAAATGCGCGAGATGCCGGCGCTGCAATCTTTCCGGCGATCAACTGGCCAGTTATTAGCCTTTGTAACGAATACAGTGTTGGCATATTGCAAATACCCTGCCCTGAAATACGTTTTTTGGGGCCGGCAAG
>JAQTYP010000394.1 GCA_028688235.1 Methylomonas sp. | reverse complement strand
AGGCCCGAAGACGCCTGGCCATACCGATTGCCGCATGCAAGGCCCGTATCGAGGTGCAGTCCCTCGCCCCGGTGTTCCTGGATTTACCGCGTTTGACGGATATATTTGAAATCTTGCTGAACAATGCGCTGATTCATGCTAAAACCGACGGCCCGACCTTGATTCTGATTTCCGCCGAAAAATTGCCGAATGCGGTACGCTTCAAAGTAGAAGACAATGGTCCCGGTATCGACGAAAATTACCGCGAACGGGTGTTCGGCGTTTTCGAACAATTACAACGGAATCCGTCGGCCGGAACCGGCATAGGCTTGGCCATTGCCCGCCGCATCCTAGAAAGCGCGAACGGCACCATTTGGATAGAAACATCAACGCAGGGAGGCACCGCCGTGGTATTCGTCCTGCCCACTGGAGCATAAACATCGATGAACCCCCTCATAAGACCCTTCGAGATTCTGTTGCTGGAAGACGAACCGGCCGATGCCCATCTGGTCAGCATCGCGCTGAAAGACGCCAGGGTGCATTGCCGCTTGCACCATCAACTCGACGGCCGCGACGGCTTGGATTTTTTGCATCGCAAACCGCCCCATGAAAATGCGCCACGCCCCGATTTGATCTTGCTGGACTTGAACATGCCCAGGATGAACGGCCATGAGTTTTTGAACGCCATCAAGGCCGAACCGGCTCTGTGCGACATCCCGGTCGTCGTGCTGACGACATCCGAAGTCCAGCGCGACGTCGAAGCGAGCTTCAAACTCGGTGCTGCCGGTTACATCACCAAACCGGTGGACATCCAGCAATTTTCGGCGGCCATCGCGCAACTGAGCGATTATTGGTTTGTGTTAACCCGTTTGCCGGGCGAAAAAAAATCATGACCGAGTCAGATATCGAAAACATTCGGGTATTGCTGGTCGAAGACGAGGCAGGAGATGCCCGTCTCGCTCAGATAGCCTTGCGCGGTTTTCGCAATGCGCGTTTCGATGTCGTATGGACCCAAACGCTGGCCGAAGCAATTCAACAGTTCAAGACCCAAAATTTCGACATCCTGTTACTGGACCTGTCGTTACCCGATTCCGCCGGAATTGCCACGCTCGAACGCATACTCGAGATAGCCGGTTTCGCTCCGGTGATCGTACTGACGGGCCGGAACGATACCGAATTCGGCCTGAGCATATTAAAGGCCGGAGCCGCCGATTATCTGGTCAAAGGCGATTTTGGCTACGACGGTCTTGCCAGAACCATTCTTTACACGCTACACAGGGCCAAACTGGAGCAGGAACTGGCCGAATACCGCTGCCATCTGGAGGAACTCGTCGCCAAGAGAACAGCCGAGCTGGCCTTGGCCAAGGAAGCGGCCGAAGCCGCCAACCGGGCCAAAACCGCGTTTTTAGCCAATATGAGCCATGAATTGCGCACGCCATTGAATTCCATCCTGGGCTTTGCCCAGTTGATGGAGCGCGACCCGGCGCTGGACAAGGCCCATCACCGCGAATTGAGCACCATCAACCGCAGCGGCCGCCACTTGCTGGCGCTGATCAACGACGTGCTGGAAATTGCCCGCATAGAATCCGGCCACGCCGCTTGTGAACACATCGCCTTCGATTTGCACGACATGTTGCAGGCCATAGAAGAAGTGATCAGGGCCCGGGCCGACGCCAAAGGATTGCAGTTCGTCGTCGAACACCAGGGCGAGTTGCCGTTTTCGGTGATAGGCGATGCCCAGCATCTGAAACTGGTCTTGATCAACCTGCTCGGTAACGCCGTCAAATACACCGAATACGGTCGAGTGACGCTGAGCGTGACGCCATTCGGCGACCTGATCCGCTTCGATGTCGAAGATACCGGCCCCGGCATCGCGCCGGACGAACAGGAACGGATATTTCAAGCGTTTTATCAGACCGATGCCGGCGCCTCACTCGGCGAAGGCGTCGGACTCGGCCTGACCGTCAGCCGGGAATATATCCGTTTGATGGGCGGCGAAATCAGCCTGAAGAGCCATCCGGGACATGGCAGTCTGTTTTCCTTCACGCTGTCTTTACCCAAAACCGATGCGGAGAGCATCATGCTGCCGCGCACGCGCGTTCAGGGCTTGCAGGCTGGACAAGCCCCGGTGCGCGTGCTGGTCGTGGAAGATGCCCGGGATAGCCGCGAACTGTTACTAAAATTACTGGGCAGCGCGGGCTTCGACGTGCAGGGGGTAGAAAACGGGCTCGAAGCCGTGGAGTTTTTCCAGCAATGGCACCCGCATTTCATCTGGATGGATATACGCATGCCGGTGATGGACGGCTATGAGGCCACCCGCCGGATACGCGCGCTGCCGGGCGGCGATACGGTCAAGATCGTGGCATTGACGGCCAGCGTCTACCAGGAACGCTTGGGCAACATCATGCAGGCCGGTTGCGACGACATCGTCAACAAGCCGTTCGACGAAGACCGATTGTTCCAGGTCATGGGCACCCTGTTGAACCTGAAGTACCGTTATTCGGAAAACCACGTCTCGGAACGGAGCGGCGGCGCTCTGGACTTGACCTCGCTGGGCTCTGAAACCTGCCTAGCCATCAAACAGGCGGCAGAGACCCTGGAACTGGACGCATTCCCGGCCATCATAGAGCGGATACAGCCGATTCGGCCCGATGTCGCGCTGGAACTGGAGCGCTGGGTCAGCGAATTTCGTTTCGAACACATCAAGCAAGCGGCCGATATCGGCATCGAATCCTCGGAAAAATGACATGTCTGTCGGCGCCGCCTTCGAAAACCGCAGTTGGACCTTGAAGCTCTCGGTTGGTCTGTTGGCTCTGTTGCTGACCTCTTGCAAACCGGCGCAACAATCCAGCCTCAGGATAGGCGTGATTCATTCCCTGACCGGCACGATGGCTATCAGCGAAGCGCCGTTGGTCGATGCCGTTCGTCTGGCGGTCGAGGAAATCAACGCCGGCGGCGGTTTGCTGGGAAGGCCGGTGGAACTATTGGTCGCCGACAGCCAGTCTGACCCCGAAATCGCCGCGGCCGCAGCCGAACGGCTGATCGTCGAACAACACGTCTCGGCACTGTTCGGCTGCTGGACTTCAGCCTGCCGCAAAGCCGTCAAACCGGTCGTGGAAAAACATCGTCACCTGCTGTTCTATCCTGTCCAATACGAGGGTTTGGAGCAATCGCCCAATATTGTTTACACAGGCTCCGCCCCTAATCAGCAAATCGTGCCCGGAACGCACTGGGCGCTGAAACACTTGGGCAAACGAGTGTATCTGATAGGCTCTGATTACATCTTTCCGCGTCTGGCCAACCGCATCGTCGCCGATTTGATCAAGGCATCCGGCGCGGAACTCCTAGCCGAGCGCTACCGTCCGCTCGGCGGCACCGATTTCGATGCAGAAATCGGCGAGATTCAGCGCCTGCGGCCGGACGTGGTCCTGAATACCATCAACGGCGAAAGCAATGCTCATTTTTTCAAGGCCCTGCGCGCGGCCGGTTTATCCGATCAGGCCGTCATGTCCTTCAGTCTCGCCGAAAGCGAATTGCAGGCAATGCCGGAGGCTATCACAGCCGCTCATTACGCGGTCTGGAGTTACTTTCAAAGCCTGCCCGGTGAAAATAACCGGCGTTTCGTCGAGGCTTACCAACGGCGCTTCGGGTCAGGCAGAGCCACCTCCGATCCCGTCGAAGCCGCTTACGTCAGCGTGAAATTATGGGCCCAGGCGGTGCGGGAAGCGGAAAGTGCCGACACCGATCTGGTCAATCAATCGGTGCTG
>JAQTYP010000393.1 GCA_028688235.1 Methylomonas sp. | reverse complement strand
GTACGACCGTATCCGCAGCTTCGAATTGTGGTTCCGTCGTGTCAGCGCCATTTTATTTGTCGTTTCCGGCATTTATCTGGCGGTATCGACTTGGCTTTGAATCGGTATTGGAAACCCATTCGATTACAAAAATCGCCAAGCGAATTCCGGCTTGAGCGACAAACTAGAGGAGAACGACCATGAACAACCCTTCATTTTGGCGTGACGAATGGAAGGCTCTATTACTGATCGTCTCCGGCTTCCTGGTCTGTTTTTACCTGCCGGTGGAAACCCTGCAAAGCTGGGAGCGCTTGCACAATGCCTTCTGGGAGGCTTTGTATCTGGTGCGCTGGTATGCCGAGGAGCACGTTTTGTTGTGCTTGATTCCGGCCTTCTTCATTGCCGGCGCCATCGCGGTCTTCGTCAGCCAGGGCGCGGTTATGAAATATCTCGGCGCCACGGCGCCTAAAGGCGTCGCCTATGCGGTGGCTTCGGTATCGGGCACCATACTGGCGGTGTGTTCCTGCACCGTGCTGCCGTTGTTCGCCGGTATCTATCGGATGGGCGCGGGACTGGGGCCGGCGATAGCTTTTCTTTATTCCGGGCCGGCCATCAATGTGTTGGCGATCATTTTAACGGCACGGATTCTCGGCATGGAGTTGGGTATCGCCCGTGCGCTGGGCGCGGTGTTGTTCAGCGTGGTGATCGGCCTAATCATGGCCTATCTGTTTCGCAAGGAAGAATTGGAAAAAATCAAGAAACAAGCCGCGCTGCCGGAAGAAGAACCCAGCCGGCCGCTCTGGCAAAACAGCCTGTTTTTGGCCACGCTGGTCTTGATTCTGGTATTCGCCAACTGGGCGAAATCGGATAACACCGAAGGCCTGTGGCATGCGCTTTATGCGGTCAAATGGTGGCTGACCGGTTTGTTCGGCGTCGCCTTGGCGATCATCTTGAGCCGCTGGTTCCAACTGCCTAGCGGCCGTTTGGCTTTGGTGGCCGTCATCACCGCCGCGGCGGCTTTTGTGTTCGGCAGCCAACCCTTGCTGCCTTTTGCAGTGGCCGTCATCGGCCTGTCCTGGATCACCAGCACCGACCAAGATCAAGGCGGTACCTGGTTTGCCGCCGCCTGGGATTATGCCAAACAGATTTTGCCGCTATTGTTGATCGGCGTATTGATCGCCGGCGCCTTGTTGGGCCGCCCCGGTCACGAAGGCCTGATTCCGTCTGAATGGGTGTCGTCGGCCGTGGGCGGCAATTCTCTAGGCGCCAACTTCTTTGCCGCCGTCGCCGGCGCCTTCATGTATTTCGCCACCCTGACCGAAGTCCCCATCGTGCAAGGCTTGGTCGGCAGCGGTATGGGCGAAGGCCCGGCATTGGCCTTGTTGCTGGCCGGCCCAGCCCTGTCGCTACCCAACATGCTGGTGATCCGCAGCATCCTGGGCATTACCAAGACGCTGGCTTTCGTCTCGCTGGTGATTGTGATGGCGACCGGGTGCGGGTTGTTGTACGGTATGCTGATGACTGCTTGATCGTTTCAAATCACGTTCGATTTAAAAACACCTACGATCTGGTAATCCTCATAAAAACCCATTTCCTCACCTAAAGGCATTTCAAAAATGACTATGAAAAAACACATTTCCCTGGCTGCATTACTCTTGTTTATGGCGACCAATGTTTTGGCCGGCAATAGCCTCTTGAAAGAAACCGATATTGAAACCGTGGCGCTTAAAGTGGCACGGGAAACTCAAGAAGCGGGTTATAAGCTGTTGAGTGTCGCCGAACTCAAACACATGCTCGATGCCAAGGAAGACTTCGTGTTGATCGACGCGCATCCGCTTGAAGAATTCAATCTGGCCTATATCGCCGGTGCGCGGCATTTTGGTTTTCAATCCGATCATTCCGGGCATTGGGAGCAGGATGTGGCGATGCCCAACAAGCTCACGCAAGAAGATTTCCGCAAGGTACTGGGCGCCGATACCGGCAAGAAAATCGTCATTTATTGCGGCATGACCAAATGCGGCCGCTCGCATAACGCCGCTTCTTGGGCAAAAAAACTGGGCTATACCAACGTGTACCGCATGCCGGGCGGCATTTCCGCATGGATGGATGCGGGTTATGCCTACAAAAGCAATCTAAGCCGATAAGGTTTTCGCCAAAAAAGGCTATTCATTGGTGTCGTTAATCAAAAATCTTATTTCACGCCGCCTGATTTGGGTTGCTCTGTCGATGGCTGTTTTAGTCTTTGTCATCTTTAAAGTGAAATTCAACCCTATCTCGGTCATGACTCATACCGTGATCCGAGGCGAATTGCGCAACGAAGTCATGGGCACCGGCACGCTGGAGGCGCGGGTTAAAACCACCATCAGCCCGCGCATTCAGGAGCGACTGGCCGAAGTGTTGGTGGATCAAGGCGATAGCGTGAAGGCCGGGCAATTGCTTGCCCGGCTGGATAACGCCGAATTGCAACAACAAGTGGCGGTTGCCAAGGCGTCTCAAGTCGCCAGCCGTGCCGGTGTCGAACGCGTCAGTAGCGATGAAGCTCGGGCTCAAGCTGTCCTCCGGCAAGCCCGCTTGCAACACAAGCGTCTGGTCGAGCTTGTCGCTCACAAAGCAGCTTCACAAGAGGAACTGGATAAAGCGACGGAAACGCTACATGCGGCCGAAGCTGATCTCAAACGCTCGCAATCTTCGATCCTGGAGTCCAGAGGCCAAGTCATTACCTCAGAAAAGACGGTTAATTTACGTCGCGAACAGATGGCTTTCACCGAGTTACGCAGCCCCTATGACGGCGTGGTGGTGCGCCGCGATCGCGATCCGGGCGTGGTCGTTGTACCCGGTTCTTCCATACTGCAACTCATCGATACGCGGGAAATGTGGGTCAGCGCCTGGGTGGACGAAACCGCGATGGCCGGGCTGGTAGTTGGGCAAACGGCGCGTGTGGTGTTCCGTTCCGAACCGGATAAAGTCTATCCGGGAGTCGTGGCACGCCTGGGCCGGGAAGCCGATCGGGAAACCCGGGAGTTTTTGGTCGATGTACGGGTAGATCAGTTACCCAGCAATTGGGCAGTCGGCCAACGCGCCGAGGTGTTTATCGAAACCGGCCGCCAGCGGGACACGTTGACGATTCCGCAACAGTTTCTGCTGTGGCGGACCGGCAAACCGGGTGTGATGGTCAACGAGGATGGCAAGGCGCATTGGCGTGACATCCGCCTAGGACTGCAAGGCTTGCAGCACAGCGAAGTCATCGAAGGCCTGGCGGTCGACGAACAAATCGTCATTCCCGCCAAAGACCCCGCGCAAGCGCTAGTCGACGGCCAAGCCGTCAAAACTCAATGAATCTGGCGCTACGCGACATCAAGCATAACTTCAGCCGCTTTGCGCTGACCACGGTCGGAATCGGCTTGTTGCTGATGATCGTGATGGGCATGGGCGGTATTTATCGCGGCTTGATCTTCGAAGCCACCTTACTGGTCGATCGCATCGGCGCGGATTTGTGGGTGGTGCAAGGCCAGACGCGCGGCCCGTTCGCGGAAAACTCCCGCATTCCCGGCAACCTGGAAGACCGGCTGCGCGCCGTACCGGGCGTTGCCCGCTCGCGCCGCTTCGTGTCCCATGCGTTGCAACGCGAACATCACGGCAAACCGTTGCGTTTGATGGTGCAAGGTTTGGTTTGGCCGGATGATAAGGGCGAATGGGTCTCGCTGGTCGCGGGCCGTCCTTTGGGGCAGGCGCATTACGAAATGATCGCCGACCGTTCGCTGGGTTTAGCGCTGGGTG
>JAQTYP010000392.1 GCA_028688235.1 Methylomonas sp. | reverse complement strand
AGCTGCACTTGGTTCGCCACAAGCGTTTGTCCGCATCGATAGCGGCCGCCGGCATCACCAGATGGACATGCGGATGGAAATCGAGCCGGCGGGAATGCGTATGCAAGACGGCGATGGCCCCGGCGTTTCCTGGTAGTCGGCCAGAAACTCGGCTTCGAAGGTTTGGATGAGTGAGGACAGCAAGATCATTTGACCTTTCCCCAGTCGAGTGCAAAGCCATTCATCAAGGCGTTGATGGCTTGGTTGGCATTCTGGTTCGTGCCGTCGGTCAGGTGGGTGTAGCGCGCAGTGGTCAGGATGCTGTGGTGGCCGAGGATTTTTTGCACTTCCAGCAGATCGACCCCGGCTTCGATCAGATGAGTGGCATAGCTATGCCGAAGACTGTGAGGGCTGATCTTTTTTTTAGACCGCAGTCTTGCGCCACTTGGCGCAAGGCCTTTTGGACTCCGCCGCGATCTAACGGGGTTTCCGCATGCCGCGCGCCCTTCAAGCCGCCATGGCGGTTAGGAAACAAAAGCACAGGGTGACGATGAACTTGCCAAAAGCGACGTAACAACTCTAATGTGGCGGTCGGCAAGGGAACCAAACGATCCTTATTACCTTTGGCATCGCGGATATGCACGCGTTGGCGTTCGGCATCAATATCCGCCACTTGCAACCGCAAGCCTTCGCCCAGGCGCAGACCCAAGCTGTAGAGCGTGAAAAAGAATACCCGATAACTGAGAATGCGCGTGGATAGAAACAAGCGCTTCGCTTCATCGACGCTGACGATATCCGGCAGGCGCTGCCCCCTGGGCGGCTTGATCAACTGAGGCATTACCCAGGGCTTGCGCAACACATGGGTGTAATAAAACTTCAGGCCGTACAAATCGAGTTTGACGGCACTCCAAGAGTGCGACTCCAGCAAATCGGTGAAATAATCGGTCAATTGCTGTTCGGACAAATCATCGATTTGTTCATCGAAATACTGACCGATGCGCCGGATGGCGCGGGCGTAGGCCTCTATGGTCTTGGGCTGCAGCCCTTTGAGTTTGAGGTGTTTAAGATGGTTTTGATAGTTTTTCTTGAAAGAGGATTCGGAAGATGTTGTCATTGACGTGTAACCTCATGATTCGTCGTGGAATGTTCCCTCTTAAAGAGGGCCTGAGGTTACATTTTATGAATTACTTGCCGCTCGGGATATTCTCCGCGTTAGCGGCTTCGTCCAACCCCTCGAACCCCTCGGTCAACCGGACGCCCGGCAAGCGGCGCTTCGCTTGCTTGCCGGTACCCTCCGGCCTGCGGCCTCCGGTCGCCGGTTACCTCGAACGTTGGGCTTGCCTTTCACGGCATGAAGTGAACACCACCAAGAGGAAACAGGCATGGTTGCACCACTGAAGCGCAAGAACACGATTGAGCAAACAGGCTTCATGTTGACGTCAAGCGGTTTCAAATACGCTGGTAGGCACTATACAGATGCCGACGTATTGGCGATCAGAAGCTATCGCGTTATTCATCGAACGCACTATGTGATGATCGCCACATACGAACATGACCCCGCCATCAGCTTCATATTGACGCTTAAAGATGGCACTGAGGCGCAGGTTACGGAGCAATCCACTTGGACCTATAGCTCCAAACAGGACCGAGTGAATAGACTGCAGGCGGATCTCGACGAAATTTGTAAACGCACGTTCAACCAGCGCGTTCGCAAATATACGGCCCAGCTTGAGTCCTTAGGCTTCTACCAATATGGGGTATGGCGCTTCTTTCCTCAGCAGCAGAGATTCTCCGACACCACATCAGGGCGTACTTTCACTGTGAGTGAAACGAAGTTACTCCTTCATTACGGCTTCGTAGAAGTGCAGGAACGGTCAGAGGGTTTGGCCGCTAAGCTATTCCGGCGAGCAAAGGAAGAGACGGTTGGCGGGCGTTACGGAATTCCGACACTTGAAGATGGTGATGTGTTTTTCGCATTGCTTGACCATTTCTTTCACATACGCTGGTGAGCCTTTTCACACTATGTGCCCTAACCCACTCGTTCGAGCCGACCGCCCAAAGCTGCGCTTTGGGTTCCCTCCGTCCGCGCTACGCGCTCCGGCGGCGGTTGACCTCAAACGTTATGTTTCCAAGATTAAAGCGCGGTAAATAAATGTCGACTGATAATACAGCAGAGCAACTGGATTCATACTACACTCTAAACTTAACGCATTTAAAATTAAGCTTCTGGGCAAGCTTAATTGCACTTTTCTCCGGGCTTATAATATTGCTTTGCGGCACATTTTTAGTTATCCAAGGGAATACAGGGCTTTCTACGCAATTAAGCGTTATTGGCGGTGTATTAACCGAGTTCATAGGTGCTGGCTTTTTTATGCTTTATGGGAAAAACTTAAAACAATTGAATGTTTTTTATGAAAAACTGATAAAGCATAAGGATACTTTATATGCAATCGGTCTTGCTAGAGAAGTCCAAGAATCTGAAAGAACACATGTTTTACAAGCGATTATTGGTAATCTTCTGTCTCGTGGAGAGCCTCCAACAAATCCAGATGTCCTCAAAGCAATAATAGAAAGTAAAAAATAATTCACCTAACCCGCAAACGCAGGCCGGTGATTTTAGCGTTGGGAAATATAAATAAAGGAGTTCAGTGTGCCAACAATTTCGATGTTCTACGGAATCCTGATCTTGATGTACTTCTATGACAACAAGAAACACAGCGTTCCTCATATTCACGCAGAGTATGGCGAATACGAAGCGACAATAGCCATTGAGGATGGTTCTGTCCTTGGGGGCAGTTTGCCGCCAGCAAAAATGAAATTGATACAAGCATGGATAGAAATTCACCGAGAAGATTTAATGGCAGATTGGAAGTTGGCCGTTTCTGGTGAACCTGTCTTCAAAATTGACCCATTGCGGTAGAGGGTTCCATGGATAAGATAGCAAAAGCCATTCCTCTCGATAATTATCGGATTGAGATTCAGACAACTAGCGGTATTTCCGGTATTTTTGATGTCAAACCCTACTTGGGGGGAACTGCATTTAAAGAGCTTTTGAATGAGGCATATTTTCGTCTGGTTCGCCCTGCACATCATGGCATTAGTTGGCCGCATGAACAGGATTTCAGTGCAGATACCATTATCTATGACATCCAAAATGCCCAAAAAAGCGCTCCAGTGGACTCCGCTAACGCTGCGCCGCTGAGCTAATCGTTAGGTTGCTTATGACGTATCGGTTTGGCCTAGTTGCCTTTCTTTTTGTGCTTATACTTACCTTACCTGTGATATCAATAAAATCGGTATATTTTGGATGGCGCTCGTTGCCGTTGCGTTTGGTATTTCAAATTACTTCAATTCCCGAAAAACTGATGAACCTTCCCGAATTGAAGCTGTTGCGGCGTTTACGTGGTTACTAATTAGGCGCGTGGTTTGCTTTACTGCTGCATTTATCTTCGCAGCTGCAGCTATAGGTATGTTATTTGATACTGATGGATGGGCAGAAAGACTCGTTCGTTCTGGACTCTCATTAATGATGGCAGTGTTTTTCGGCTGGGTTGGTGTATACGGTCAAGGCTGGAACCGATACAAAATTACGGATGACTTAGCCCTTCATAGGAAAAACAAAGACCGGTATAAGTGGCGATGGTAATCAACTTTACACCTAACGAATAAGGTTAGATGGTGTGAGCGCAGCGCGCGAAGCCACCATCTGACCCGTTTGTTGGACAAGCCCGGTTTCGGAGGATGGCTTTATTATAAGAAAATAGCTTTTTGGAGATTTGGGGTC
>JAQTYP010000391.1 GCA_028688235.1 Methylomonas sp. | reverse complement strand
CGCCTGCGTAATCGGGCGGTCGATATCGGCGGCAGTTTTTATTTGCCGATTGCGATGCCGCAGCGGATTGAGGAGTTGTTCGGGATTGTCATGACCATGGCGGCGGAAATTGCCGATCCATTTGAACAATCGTTTTTCCTGATGGTGCATTTGCCCTACTTGCAACCCTTCGAAGACGTCAACAAACGGGTTTCGCGCTTGGCGGCCAATATTCCGCTAATTCAACAAAATCTATGTCCTCTGTCCTTTATTGACGTGCCGCAACAGGCTTATGTAGACGCGGTCCTTGGCGTCTACGAGCTGAATCGAATTGAATTGTTGAGAGATGTCTATATCTGGGCTTACGAGCGTTCATGTCAGCAATACGTTGCCGTGCAGCAGCAGCTCGTACCACCGGACATCGTTCGATTACGTTACCGAAATGAGTTGGCCGAAGTCATACTAGCTATTGTCAGAGATGGACTGGCGACAGATGAAGCATCAATCTTGGCTGGCATTCCGGATTCTGTGTCTCAGGAAGACAAGCAGAAATTCGTTATGTTGATACAAAACGAACTCAAGACGTTACATGCGGGAAATGCTATCCGTTTCGGCTTGCGTCCTCTAGAGTTTTCGGTATGGCAGGAAAAAGGAACAAAATTCTGTGATTGAATTGAACAAACAAATAACTAATGGCTAATTCTTTATTGATCTAAAAAATCAACACTGCGTGTTTTTATCTCCATTCAACTCGATAAAGTCTGAAAATTTGAGGCGACAACTATTGTGACGCAGGGGGCAGGATGAATTTGCCCTATAAACCATTAAGAGGATATCCGGCACATAACATGCTGGTAGCCCCCCAAAGATAGTCCGGGAGATCGAAACAGCCTTCCAGGGTTATAATCTCCAGCCGGTTTGGCCAACGTAAGCGTTTAGTCCCATGCATCATATTATTTTCTGTACCTGTCCCGATTCGAAATCCGCCGAAAAGATTGCCCGGCAATTACTTACGGGCAAACTGGCTGCCTGTGTGAATATACTGCCCGCCGTACGTTCGATTTATGAATGGCGGGGCCGGATCGAATCCGCCGAGGAACATTTGTTGTTGATCAAGAGTCCGAAAGCCCGCTATGCGGAGATCGAAGCGGCGATCAAGGCCGTGCATCCCTATGAACTCCCCGAAATCATAGCCGTCCCGATCGATGGCGGTTCGGCCGAATATTTGCAATGGATAGATTCATGCCTTTCTACGCACTAATTTTTTTGTTTTTATCGACGGTAGTTAGTCATGCTGTCCCGGCCTTGAGCAGCGAGGACATCCTGCCGCCGGAACAGGCCTTTAGACTGAGCGTGACCGGTCAGTCGCGCGAGCTGTTGGAACTGGAATGGCAGATCGCCGAAGGCTATTACTTATATCGCGATAAAATCAAGATCGAATCCCAAACCGACGGCGTAGAGATAGGGGTCATCGACTGGCCTGACAGCGAAGTCAAGCAGGATCCGAATTTCGGTGAAATGCATATCTACCGCAAGCGCTTGAAATTGGCCGTGCCGCTGGGCAACAGCGGCAAGCTGTCTGGATTCAAGTTGTTCGTCAAGCATCAGGGCTGCGCCGATGTCGGGGTTTGCTATCCGCCGCAGAAACTCGTACTGGACGTCGATCTGCCGGAAGCCTCGCCGCCTTCCAACGACGCCGGTGGCTTCAATCGCTTGTTCGGTGGCTTGAAAAACCTGACTCCCGGTCTGTTCGAAGGCGAGCTGTTGCCACCGGAGCAAGCCTTTCGGTTTTTCGCCGAGGTCAAGGATGATCGCACGCTTCGCGTTAGCTGGCTGATCGCCGACGGTTATTATCTTTATAAGCATAAATTGGCGCTGAATTCGGATGAACAGGCGCGCAGCCGTTTGTCGGCATTGCCTCTGCCGGAAGGCGAGGCGCATCTGGATGAAGAGTTTGGCAAGGTCGAAATCTACCGCCACGAATTGACTCTGGATGTGCCGTTGTCTAGGCAAAGCCAGGAGGCGGAAAGCTTCGAACTTACGGCCAAGTTTCAAGGCTGTGCCGACCGCGGCGTCTGCTATCCGCCGATGACCAGCAAGGTGGTCTTGTCGTTGCCCGAGGCTATGGCATCGACGCCCTCGGTTCCGGCTGAGCCGATGAAGTCCGTTTCGGAACAGGACCGTATCGTCGATGCGTTGAAACAGGATAGTCTGGTCTGGACCCTGTTGAGTTTCTTCGGTTTCGGTTTGCTGTTATCGCTGACGCCGTGCGTGTTTCCGATGATACCGATATTGTCCGGCATCATCGTCGGCCACGGACATCATGTCGGCACCCGCAAGGCCTTTCTGTTGTCGGCCAGTTTTGTGTTCGCATCGGCCTTGATGTACACGGTGTTCGGCGTGTTGGCGGCCTTGTTCGGCAGTAATTTGCAGGCTACTTTTCAGGAGCCTTGGGTGATCGCCTGTTTTGCGGCGGTATTCGTGCTGTTGTCCTTGTCGATGTTCGGTTTTTACAACTTGCAATTGCCTACGGCCTTGCAGTCCCGTTTGCATGATTCCAGCGAGAAGCACCGTGACGGTTCCTACTGGGGGGCCGGCTTCATGCGGGCCTTGTCGTCGTTGATCGTAGGTCCCTGCGTGGCGGCACCGCTGGCCGCGGCGTTGATTTATATCGGCCAGACCGGCGCCGTGATGCTGGGCGGCTCGGCGTTGTTCGTCATGGGGCTGGGCATGGGGGGGCCGTTGTTATTGGTCGGCGCCTCGGCCGGTAAATTGCTGCCCAAGGCCGGCGCATGGATGAATGCGACCAAGGCTGTGTTCGGCGTCGTGATGCTGGCGGTCGCGATATGGATGTTGTCGCGGATTTTACCGCCGGCCGTCACGATGTTGTTGACGGCCATGTTGCTGATCATTTCGGCGATTTATTTGAATGCGATCGAGCCCTTGCCGCATCCTGTGTCGGGATGGAAGAAATTATGGAAAGGCGTCGGTTTGATGATGCTGGTTTTCGGCGTCATGCAATTGATAGGCCTAAGCGCAGGCAATACCAATCCCTTGCAGCCTTTGGCCGGGCTGGCCCTGGCTGCCGGTGGGAAGACACATCAGCAGCCGGGGCTGAGTTTTCAGCGCATACGCTCTGTCGCCGACCTGGAGCAGACTTTGCAAAGCGCGCTAGCCAACAAACAATGGGTGATGCTGGACTTTTACGCCGACTGGTGCGTGTCGTGCAAGGAGATGGAAGCCTACACTTTTTCCGATGCCGCGGTCCGGCATAGGCTCGAGGACTTTATATTGATACAGGTCGACGTTACCGAAAATAACGCAGACGACAAGGCCTTGCTTAAACGCTTTAATCTGGTCGGGCCGCCAGGCATCATCTTCTTCGATGCCGAAGGCCGCGAGCGCAAAAACCAACGCATTGTCGGTTATCAGGATGCGCCCACCTTTCTGCAATCCCTGGAAAATCTATGAAAAGCAAGGTTTGGATCGTTTTGGTGGCTATTTCGGCCTTGGCCGTGGGCATGGTCATGCAAATGCGGACTATTTCGGAGCGGTTGCCGGAGTCGTCGCCGCAACTGGATTTCAGCTTTCCGGATATGAAGGGGCAAACGCAATCCGTAGCGCAATGGCGGGGACAGATTTTGGTGATCAATTTCTGGGCGACCTGGTGTCCTCCTTGCTTGAAGGAAATCCCCGAATTCATTCGCTGGCAACGGGAGTTCGCGGCGGACTCGGTACGCTTCGTCGGCATTGCGCTGGACGATGACGCGGCCGTTGCCGAGTTTCT
>JAQTYP010000390.1 GCA_028688235.1 Methylomonas sp. | reverse complement strand
CCTGGACGAAGGTAATGCCATCCATATTGGGCATGTTGACGTCCGTGATGATCAGATTGATTTTTTGGCCTGTGAGTTTATTCAATGCATCCTTGCCGTCGCAGGCTTCGATGACATCGTAACCGGCACCCTTCAATGTAATAGTTACTACTTGGCGGATGGAGGCGGAATCGTCAATTATCATGATGGTTTTAGCCATGGCGTAAAATCCTGTTGCAAGTGGATGAATTTAGAAAAAGGTCAAATCATTGTCGGACTTGGCGACTTGCGCATTGACGCCCAATGCGGCGCTGTGATCCAACAGTTCCTCCGGCATCGTGTAATTCAGTTCCATTTTTGCCAGAGTCTTGTCGACGTTGATCATATCGGCGTGGCGCTCTTTGCCGTAGTGCTGATTGTGTTCGACCGTTCGATGCAGGTTGTCCAGGTTTTTTTCGACGTGGGAAAGCATCTGGCTGACACGGTCCTGGAATTGAAAGGCCGTCAATACCGAAAAGATCTGATCCCGAATTTCCTGACTGCTGTTTCTGAGCATTTGCGCATCCGACTTGAAGACGTTCAGCACGGCTTGCAGATCATTCAAGGTCTTTTCAATCGATTCCTCGGCGTTACGAATGGTGATGTCGTCTCTGGAGCCTGCGGTTTCCGACATCTTGAGCGTAGACGCCATGGCCGCATTGATCTCTTCGATCGCCGAACTGATACGTTCACCGGTGGACGACGAAAAGCCGGCAAGCTTTCGGACTTCATCCGCGACCACAGCAAAACCACGGCCGTTTTCACCGGCCCGCGCCGCTTCGATCGCGGCATTGAGTGCCAGTAAATTGATTTGTTCGGCTACTTTACGCACTTCTTGAGCCATCGCATCGAGTTGATGGGTATGCGTGGAAAGTTGCCTGACTTCTTCGGTCACCGCGTGTTCGACGGATTGGATTTGATTCAAGCCTTGCAACACCGCTGTCAATGCCGTGCGGCTTTGCGAAAACAGGGTGTCGACGCCGCGGCCGTCCTCGGCATGACCCGTGCCGGAGATGATGCCGTTCAATCGATCGGCCATGCCGGCGAAACGCTCGGTCAAAACGGTAATTTCTTGCTCGGTATGTACCCGCGAGGTCTGTACTTGTCTGAGCAAGATAGGCACGATCTGCATGAACAGGCGCTCGAGCTCCATCACATAGGCATTGATGTCGTTCAACTTGGTGTTTTCGTCTCGTCGCCAATATTCGTTGAGATCGGCCAGTTTTTGTTGTTGTCTGGATAACAGAAACCAACCCATTCCCAAGCCGGTACAGGTGAAAACCGCTGTGGTGGCCAAGCCTATTAAGTTGAAGCCGGTGAGAAGGTTGACTATCAAGCCGCTGCATAGTCCGAAAGCGGCGGGAAGACCATAGAATACCGTGTTGCCGGATTGAATGGCGGCATCCAGGTTATTTTCTGTTCGGGACATGAAAATTCCATTAACATTAATAAAAATATAACGATGATACTAGATGCTTTTCGGCATTCGTTCAACCCAATATCGCGCTAGGAATTTGTCGGCATTGGCGGGGGGCTCTGGTGTTGCAATGCCTATAAGGTATTTTCGATTCAATTGCTTAAGAGGGTGGTTTGAGCATTTCTCCTATTACAACTAAAGAATTCGAATGCTTTCAGCATTTGATTTACGACCATGCCGGTATTTCGCTGAGCGCTGAAAAGAAGGTCATGGTCGCCAGCCGCCTGGCTAAGAGGCTGGATCATCACGGTTTGTCCAGATATGGCGATTATTTTCAGATAGTCCTGAGTCAGGAATATCCCGACGAGTTTCAAATGATGGTCGACATTTTGACCACCAACGAGACTTATTTTTTCCGCGAACCTCAACATTTCGAATTCTTCCACGACGAAATTCTAAGGCATTGGCGAGACGACGATAACTTTAGAGTATGGAGTGCCGCCAGTTCCTCCGGAGAAGAAGCCTATAGTCTGGCGATGGTCATGGCTGAGAGTTTGGGCATGCGTAGCTGGGAGGTATTCGGTTCCGATGTGAGTGTCAGGGTATTGAACAGCGCGCGCGCCGGAGTCTATTCTATGGACAGGCTGCAGAATATGGACAATCGTTATCTGGAAAAATACTGTCTGAAGGGCGTGCGCGCCCAGCAAGGTTTTTTTCGAGTCGACGCCAAAATCCGCAGTCACGTAGAGTTCGAGCAGGTCAATTTAAAGGCACCCTTGCCGCCTCATCTCGGAAAATTCAACGTGATTTTTTTACGCAATGTGCTGATCTATTTCGATCAGGAGACCAAACAGCACGTCGTCGAAAGTCTGCTCCGGACCTTAAAGTCCGGAGGGTATTTTTTTGTCAGCCATTCGGAGAGTTTGCATTTGGTGACCGATAAGTTGCAGATGGTTAAGCCTTCAATTTATCGAAAACCATGATTTCCTTGCCTTTTAAAACGACTCGCCGCGTCATCATCGATCCAGGCGAATACTATGTCAGTCGCGAACCGGAAGTCATCTCGACATTATTGGGCTCATGCGTGGCGGCTTGTCTGTTCGATCCCGTCAATCGGGTATTCGGCATGAATCATTTTTTGTTGCCGTATCGGCGTCACGTGCCCAATGTGCCGATTATTCAATCCGAAGAAGGGCGTTACGGCATTTATGCGATGGAACTTCTGATCAATGCGTTGATGAAAAAAGGCGCCAACCGGCTTAATCTGAAAGCCAAGTGTTTTGGCGGCGGTAATGTGCTTAAATTGCGGGAAGACGGCGAAAATCAAAAAACCGTCGGTGATTTCAACACCGAATTTATCAAGGAATTTTTAACCAACGAAAATATTCCTTTGATCAGTGCCTGCCTGGGTGGCAGTCACGCCCGGCACGTACATTTCCTCGGCACCGATTTTTCGGTATTCGTCAGAAGGATAGGCATTACTCAGGAGCGTCAGGTGGAGAAAGAAGAGCGTCGTTATTGGAAAAAATATGTGGACGAAACCGAAAAAACCGTTACCAAAGCCGATTTCTGGTAATGCAAACTTACGGCTAACGCCGAGAATGGATAGCTTATGACAGAGATAAAAGTACTCATCGTCGACGATTCCGCCGTCGTCAGGCAGGTCTTGACCGGGTTGATCAACGAATTGCCCGGTATTCGCGTGATCGGGGCCGCCCCTGACCCCCTCTTCGCGCTGAAGCGTATGGAAACGGAATGGCCTGATGTCATCGTGTTGGATATCGAGATGCCGCGTATGGACGGCATCACCTTTCTGAAAAAATTGATGCAGGAACATCCGACGCCGGTGGTCATCTGTTCAACCCTGACCGCGAAAGGGGCCGAGGTTACAATGCAGGCCATGAGTGCCGGCGCGGTCGACATCATCACCAAGCCCACCGTGAATCTGAAAGGTTTTTTGCAAGATTCCAAAACCCTGTTGGCAGATGCCATCAAGGCTGCATCACATGCCCGTCTGAAAAAAATAGCGCCCATGGGAGCAAGGCCCGCAATGGAAGTCACACCCAAATTAACCGCCGATTCGGTTATTGCCCCCAGCGGATTGGCGCCGATGGCGGAAACCACCGATCGCGTCGTGGCCATCGGTACCTCCACCGGCGGTACCCAGGCACTGGAATATATTCTGACCCGCTTGCCGCGTACCGTGCCCGGCATCGTCATCGTGCAGCATATGCCGGAAAAGTTCACCGCCGCATTCGCCGCCAGGCTCGATGCCCTGTGCCGGATTTCGGTGCGCGAAGCGCAGAACAACGACCGCGTCATGCCCGGATGC
>JAQTYP010000389.1 GCA_028688235.1 Methylomonas sp. | reverse complement strand
CTGCAGGCGGTTGGGGTTTTCGCCGTAACGTCCGTCTGTAGGTCTGCGCGAGGGTTGCACATAGGCCGAATTCCAAGGCTCCGGACCGATGGCACGCAAAAAGGTGGAGGGATGAAACGTCCCAGCGCCCACTTCCTGATCCAAAGGTTGCAACAATACACAACCCTGACTCGACCAATATTCCTGCAAGGTCAAAATCAGGCCCTGAAAAGTTGAGACATCGTTTTTGCTAGTCAACACGGTGGAAGCCAATTCTGTGAAAAATCCGCCGATTATACCGGAAAAATTAGGCATCAACAGGCCAGAGACTGACAGGGACAGGGTATTCGTGCTATGTAGCGCTTGACCTGCAATAGCGGTTACTAAATTGGGGGCATGGTTGCTTGCTGGACGGGCGTCGACAGCAAGGTTGCTGCCGACGAGCACGGACGTATTAACGGCGCCCTGTACGGCGAGCAACCATGGCCTGCTGCACTACTTTCGTGGGCCGTGCGATGCAGCGCCTTCATGATCGCTGGTATAGAGATTTTGTGTAAAAATCCAGGTAACTACTCAGCGTACAAAACATTAATCTTTCAAACGGTTACAAGCGTTCGATCAATGTGTTAATTTATAAGCTATTGATAAATAAAAGTTATGTTTTTGAAAAATAAGAGCTATTATAAATCATTGATATCTAGGGGATAAATACACTGAATAGTTACTGCTGGTTTTTCGGCTTCCGACCTAAGCCGGGACAGTCATAGGTTAAGCCGTTCGTGGTAAGCAAAGTCGAACCATGAATGGCTTAACCGTTCACCCTTCGACAAGCTCTCAAGAAACAGCTTTTTTGTATATTTAAAATCAATGACTTGTGAAATTTGAAAATTGCAAAAATTTGCCTCAAACAGCGGCTGTTTCATGGTAACGCCATGCGCCCGAAGGGCGCTTACTTTGCTCAGGACGAGCGGTTAAGCCTCCCTCTGTGTCCCGTTTTAAACGAGAAGCCGGTTTTTCATATGTTGCGCGAAAATAGACGCGGCCGATTCGATACGTGTGCTTCGGCAGCCCTATAAAATATGCTGGCGGATCACAGCTTCGTTTTCCGCAACCAAGTCTTTGTCCACCGTGGCATATACGAGGTTGGCGACATGATCATTGAGTGCTTTCCGTAAAGCGCCCAAAAACGCCGGAGGGGCAAGCAAAATCAGTTTGTCATAGTCGTTGCCGACTCGGCCGTGTTCCAATTTATCGGCGATTTGCCTGGCAAAGACTTCCGCCTCGTGATGTTTGAGGTCCGTAGGAGCCTCGAAAGCATGACCGCCCTCGCCGTGACCTCCGGCTAATCCGCCTTGTTTATCGCTCGCTTCATCCTGGTTGCGCATTCTGCCTTCGGGATGTGTCATGCCCTCCAGTTCCTGCAATGGGCCAGTTCGACTCGTTAGCGAGAAAAACCTAGCCCTGCTGCTGTCCGCTACTATAACCCATGTGACTGGCATAAAGCCTCCTCGATAAAATAATCATTATTGGAATGCCGCCGGCTATCCGGCGCTAAAGCTTTTTTGATGACTAAAAACCGCTACGACGGTTACGAATGCAAACACCTCCCCTGATGATAATTTTAGTTTCAATGGCAAATTACACCTTAATATTTCTTGTAGCAAAGAAGCCAAGGATTTTCCTACGCGGCGATGCCGTTATGGCGCAACAATGCGTCGATATTGGGTTCGCGGCCGCGGAAATTTTTGAACAGCGTCATCGCATCGCTGCTGCCACCTTGTTCAAGGATGTTGTGCAAAAACGACTCTCCGGTCGCTTGATCGAAAATGCCGTTTTCTTCGAATAGTGAAAAAGCATCCGCCGATAATACCTCGGCCCATTTGTAGCTGTAATAACCGGCTGCGTAGCCACCGGCGAAGATATGCGAGAAGCTATGGGCAAAGCGGTTGAATTCCGGTACTTTGACGACGGCCACCTGATCGCGGACTTGTTGCAAGGTCGGATAAATTCTCGCGCCTTTTTCGGGGTCGTAATGTTGATGGAGTTTGAAATCGAACAAGCTGAATTCGAGTTGGCGCACCATTAGCATGCCGGCTTGGAAGTTTTTTGCCGCGAGCATTTTTTCGAATAAGGCGTCCGGTAACGATTCTCCGGTTTGATAGTGGCCGGAAATCAATGCCAGCGCTTCCTTTTCCCAGCACCAGTTTTCCATGAACTGACTGGGCAGTTCCACGGCATCCCATTCAACGCCGTTTATACCCGACACACCCAGATAGTCAATTTGGGTCAGCATGTGATGCAAACCGTGGCCGAATTCATGAAACAAGGTTTGAACTTCATCGTGAGTCAGCAATGCGGGATCGTTGCCGGCCGGCGGGGTGAAGTTACAGGTCAAGTACGCAACCGGAGTTTGCAAGCCTGCAGCCGTTTTTTTACGGCATACGCAATCATCCATCCACGCTCCACCGCGCTTTTTTGCGCGGGCATATAAGTCCAGATAGAAACGGCCGCGCAACTGGTCGTTTTTATCGAGAATACGGTAGAACCGCACGTCTGGATGCCAGGTGTCGAAATCGGCTATCTCGCCGATTTTCAAGCCGTAAAGATTTTCGACGATCGCAAACAAACCTTCTATAACGCGGGGAGCGGGAAAATAGGCTTTGACTTCTTCTTGCGACAGTTGATAGAAATGCTGACGCATCTTTTCGGAATAGTAACCTATGTCCCAGGCTTGCAAGTCATGTAAGCCATACTCTTTGACGGCGAACTCTTGCAATTCGACTAAATCCTGTCTTGCTTGATGCCAGGATTTGTCGGCCAAATCTTCCAAAAATTTCACGACGTCGTCGGTAGACTGTGCCATTTTTGTGGCTAATGAGTATTCTGCGTAATTATTAAAGTCCAGCAGTTGGGCCTTTTCATGACGCAAGGCCAATATTTGTTCCATGATTTGGCTGTTATCCCAGCGTCCGGCATGCGGACCTTGATCAGACGCGCGGGTGCAAAAGGCTTCGTAATGCTCGCGGCGCAAATCACGGTTATCGGCGTAGGTCATGATGGCCAAATACGATGGAAATTGCAGATTGATCAGCCAACCGTCTTTGCCATCGGCTTCGGCCGCCTGTTTGGCTTGTATCAGCGCCGATTCCGGAAGCCCCGCCAGATCGGCGATATGAATGATTTGTTTGTGCCAGGCGTTGGTTGCGTCCAGCAGGTTTTCTTCGTACTGGCTGGTCAGTTTGGATAACTGTTGATTGATTTCTTTGTAACGCGCTTGTTTATCGGCTGGAAGATCGACACCGGACAAATGAAAGTCGCGCAGGGCGTTATTGATAATCTTTTGTTGGGCGCGTTCTAGGTTATCGAAATCATCGCTTTGTTGAATTGAACGATACGCTTCATATAAATCGCGATTCTGGCCGGTTTCTGTCGCATATTCGCTTAATTTACTCAGGCAGGCGTTATACGCATCGCGCATTGCGTCGCTATTGATGACTGAATTCATATGGCTAACCGGTGACCAGGCTTTGTTCAGCTTGTCTTCGGCTTCTTCTATCGGTTCGATCAGATTATGCCAAGTGTAGGAGCCACTTTGTTGCAGTTGTTGTGTTATAACGGCTCTGGCGTCGGCTAACAATTGATCGATGGCAGTTTCCACATGTTCCGGCCTGATCTTGGAAAATTGCGGCAGGTCGGTGTTTTCGAGCAAAGGATTGGTCATGGCAAGTGATAAATATAAAGTAACGGTATCAGGATAATAGTTGCACCACGGCGTGGATGCGATCTTGGGCTTGA
>JAQTYP010000388.1 GCA_028688235.1 Methylomonas sp. | reverse complement strand
ATTACGCAAAAATCCATAACGGCGCCAATTTCGTCGGTCTGGATAATGACCGCACCATGACCCGCATCGGCTGGATGAACCTGATCCTGCACGACATCGCCGACCCGCAACTGGTGCAAGGCGATTCGCTCAGCAAACGCGAAGGCAAAGCCAAATTGGCCGAATTGCTGACGCCGGAAAGCTACCGCTTCGTGCTCGCCAATCCGCCCTTTACCGGCACCGTCGATACCGCTGACTTGGAAAAAGACAGTGTTTTGTTTCCGCGTATCGGTGGCAGCGGCAAGAAAAAAGACGACGCTATCACCAACAAAAGCGAATTGCTGTTTTTGTGGCTGATGCTGGATTTGCTGCAAATCGGCGGCCGTTGCGCGGTGATCATTCCCGAGGGCGTACTATTCGGCAACACCGACGCCCACAAGCGTCTGCGCCGCGAACTGCTGTCCGAGCATGTTGTCGAGGTGTTATTTCCCTGCCGGGCGGCGTGTTTCAACCCTATACCGGCGTCAAAACCTCGATCCTGATCTTCCGCAAGGAAACCCGCCGCGACGACAAACAAAACCTGACCTGGCAAGCACCGCGCAGCGAACATGTCTGGTTTTACGAAATCGAAAACGACGGCTTTACGCTGGATGCCAAACGCAACGCCCGCCCCGGTCAAGCGAACGATTTGTGGGACGCCTTGGTGAAATTCAAAACCTGGCTGAACGAAGGCCGCGCCGGTTCAGAGAGCTTGGAAAAAACCTACTTGCAACCGGCTTTCCACACCGAACGCTGGCGGCAAGCCCAGCTCCGCGATAGCGCCGACCAACTGACTGCGGCCGGTCATGCATTTGCCAACCAAACCGATAGCGGCATGTGGGACGGCCAGGTTTGGGGCATACACGAATTGTTTCCGGAAATGCCAACAGATCCTAAACTTGCCGAATCTAAAGTTATTTCACAACAGAAAGTCGAACTTCATAACTTAATCGTAAAGCGCCTAGCTCAAAATGTTGGACAAGAATATTTTCGGGAAGGCAATCGAAGCAAGGAGGCATCAGACAAGGATTGGGCAAAAGCAATCAAAGACTTCGAAGGCGATTTCAAGCGCGTAACAAAAGACATTGAGAAATTTTTTGAAAAGGAAGATTCTCCGGCCCTTACGTTATGGAAAGAGCTGGTTAAATCTGTCACTGTTGATAAAAACCTAATTCTTGAAGCTTTGGGGGAATATAGCAATGGAGCAACTTATTCGCTGCTGCCCCCTTCTCCTGTCAGCCCCGCAGTTACCCCAAAGTCACCTCTTACGGACAGTGATTGGCGTATTGGACTGGAGTGTGTTGCTCGCGAAGTGGCCAAGCTGGACGGCTTCGACGTGGTGCTGCGCAGTCTTGCCATCGATCAACAAACGACTATAGCCACCGCCAAGCATTGGGTCATTCCGGTTCGGCAATGGCTGACAAACGGCGATTGGCAATCGGCGGACGGCAAACTGCAAGGTTCGCACGATGCCCACGGTTTGGTTAGGCCGGAATATGTCCGGACCATGCTGGATCTAGGGCTATACGACGACAAAGACAACTTGAAAGACGGCTTGCTCGACCCCGATTGCATCGAGGCACGCGACTGGAACCTGTCGGCCGGGCAATACAAACCCTTCGATTTCAGTCAGCTCAAGAGTGACAAGAGCGTGGTCGAGTTGATCGGTGAGCTTAGGGACACCGAACAAAAGATCATGGGTGGTTTGGATAAGTTGCTGGCGATGGTTGAGGGGCGGGAATGAAATTGCCGTGGATTGAAGTCGGTATGCAAGATGTCTGCTTGCTTAATCCAAGGCTCCAAATAGATGAACGCCCGAAGGATGATATCGAGGTAACTTTTGTGCCTATGTCCGCTGTGGATGAAAATGCGGGCGTAATTGCACAGCCGGAGATTCGTAATTACAGCGAAGTTGCAAAGGGTTACACCAGTTTCAGGGAAGGCGATGTTCTCTTTGCCAAAGTCACGCCCTGCATGGAAAACGGTAAGGCAACCGTCGTAGGCCCATTACAAAATGGGCTGGGCTTCGGTTCGACTGAATTTCATGTCTTGCGTCCGACTGATGAAGTGTTACCCGAGTATCTGTTTCACTTCATTCGTCAGCCAGCATTTCGCTCACGTGCAGCATCGGCGTTTGTTGGTACCGGCGGTTTACAGAGGGTGCCGCTTGATTTCTTGACTCGTGTAAAGCTTCCACTGCCAACCCTTTCCGAGCAGCAGCGTATCGTCGACGTCTTGCGACAGGCTGAAACGCTAACCAAATTGCGTCAACAGTTCGAAGGCTTACTAGCCAATACTAAACGCCAGCTATTTGTCGAGATGTTTGGCGATCCAAACCCCAGGGGGAACACAAATTGGCCGGTTGTAAAGCTTGGAAGTGTAGTCACCGTCGCAACCGGCGGCACGCCTCCACGTGAGCAAGCCGATAGTTTTGGCGGCAGCATTGCCTGGGTCAAATCGACCGATTTAACCGATACACCAATTGATAAAACAGACGAATCAATAACCGAATTAGGCGTTCAAAGGAGTAATGCTAAGGTGTATCCGAAAGATACAATTCTTTTGGCGATGTACGGCCAAGGCCAAACCCGTGGGCGCACCGGAAAGCTTTTGATTGAAGCTGCATGCAATCAGGCCTGCGCCGCTTTATTACCTAGCGATGAGGTACTACCGGATTATCTTTGGGTTTGGTTGCAACTTTCCTATGATGCAGTTCGCTCACTTGGCCGTGGAGGGCAGCAAGAGAATTTGAATCTGGACATCATCCGCAATATCAAGCTGTCCAAGCCACCGGTCGATTTGCAACGCACGTTTTCCGAAAGGCTAGGGCAATTGCTGGAAATCGTAAAAAATACCGAAGCCGCCAAGCAACAATCCGAGGCTCTAATTTCTGCGTTGCGAGTTGACGCATTAACCGGTTCAGCCACAGAGCAGTGGCGAGAAAAACATGCCTTAGAAATTCAGGAAGAGGTGAAGCAGCGGGAAGAACTGCTACGTAACATGACCTCTAAGCCACATAAAGTGGATGAACAAGATCACCGCTCCCAATCGGCGGCACCCAAATCCGTAAGAGCAAAAACTCGTGACGCCGCTCCAGATCAACTCCGAAAACCGAACGAACATGGGCGACTTGCTCGCCATTGGCTCCTCAACGAGCTCAGTGAATTTCAAGGTGCAGTTTGGACCATGTTGCGTCACGAATGGCCTCAAAAACTGGTCATCGTCGACGACCCCGAAGCGTTTAACGACTTCTGCACTAACCCGCAAACCACTTGGCCTATCGAACATTTCAACGCCTCGCCAAACCGCATCCGCCGCACGCTGGAACAATTGGCGGCCTTGGGCTTAATCGCTAAAGTCAGCGTGCCTCGCCAGAATGCGGCGACTCAACAAACCGAATATTTGACCGCCTTCCGCCCGTTACGCGACGACGAAAACAGCCGTTTGCGCGACGCGGCGATGCTGAAAAACGCGCTAAACGGCAATGGGTCATTGTCCGGCTATTCATAGGAATGAGGCGGGTTTCATGAAGCTGCGTTATTTACATCTGCGAGACTACCCACCGATCAAGGACATCAAAGTGTTGTTCGCCAGCGGTTCGCCGCTGCAACGCGATTGCGCCATTCGTTTTGTAGTCGGCGTCAACGGCAGCGGTAAATCCAACCTGCTGCGTGCGGTGGCCGAGGTGTTTTTAGCACTGTCCGAACAGCGCGTACCGCCATTTCCGGTTAGCTTGATATACGAATTGGGTCAACAGGG
>JAQTYP010000387.1 GCA_028688235.1 Methylomonas sp. | reverse complement strand
TCTCGTTTAAAACGGGACAAAGAGGGAGGCTTAACCGTTCGTCCTGAGCAAAGTAAGCCCCCTTCGGAAGCATGGTGTTACCATGAAACAGCCGCTGTTTGAGGCAAATTTTTGCAATTTTTAAATTTCACAAGTCATTGATTTTAAATATACAAAAAAGCTGTTTCTTGAGGGTTTGTCGAAGGGCGAGCGGTTAAGCCATTCATGGTTCGACAAGCTCACCACGAACGGCTTAACCTCTGACTGTCCCGGCTTAAGTTGGTAGCCATAATTTTTTGCATGAACGACGTGAATTTCCAAGAGGTCGTAGGGCTTTTAAATCTGCGGCATCCTTAAGGAAATTTCCAGAGCCTGCAATTAGTTGACGCCTTCCTGCTTGTGGCAAAGCTTTAACGCCCGCCAATACCGCGCCTCCGTTGGTCGATATTACCCATACTCCGGCGGGAGCAAGAAACCTGATCAGGAAAATTCGCGTTGTTCGTCTGGACGCTTCTTGGGACAATTTGCTACAATCCAAGCTATTTTTGGCGCAGCCCGCGTCAGGATGCTTTATCCCAGGTCTTTCACACTTATTCCGGAGAACACTCTATGGCAATTAAAGTTGCAATTAACGGTTATGGTCGTATCGGTCGCAATGTTATGCGCGCGCTGTACGAATCAGGTCGTACCAATGAAATTCAAGTCGTGGCTATCAACGATCTGGGCGACTCCAAAACCAACGCACATTTGACCAAATACGATACCGTACACGGTAAATTCCCTTTCGATGTATCGGTCGACGGCGATTACATCGTGATCAACGGCGACAAAATCCGCGTTTTCGCGGAACGCGATCCCGCTAAACTGCCTTGGGGCGAACTGGGTATCGATGTGGTTCACGAATGCACCGGTTTCTTCACCAGCAAAGCCAAAGCCTCCGCTCATATCGCGGCTGGCGCTAAAAAAGTCATTATCTCCGCTCCGGGCGGTGCCGATGTCGACGCAACCGTGGTTTACGGCGTCAATCATACCAGCCTGAAAGCCTCCGACACCGTCATTTCCAACGCGTCTTGCACCACCAACTGCTTGGCACCGCTGGTCAAACCTTTGATGGATACTATCGGTGTCGATCACGGTTTGATGACGACTATTCATTCGTACACCAACGACCAAGTCTTGACCGACGTTTATCACAGCGACTTGCACCGCGCTCGTTCCGCGACTCAATCGATGATTCCGACCAAAACCGGCGCGGCCGCGGCAGTTGGCTTGGTATTGCCGGAAATGAAAGGCAAACTGGACGGTTTCGCGATGCGCGTACCGACTATCAACGTCTCTGTCGTTGACTTGTGCTTCCAAGCGTCACGCAATACCACCAAAGAAGAAATCGACGGCATTTTGCGCGAAGCCGCTGCCGGTTCGTTGAAAGGTATCCTGGCGATCAACGACGAGCCGTTGGTATCTTCGGACTTCAACCACAACCCGCACTCATCGATCTATGAGTCATCCTTGACCAAAGTCACCGGCGGCAACTTCGTCAAAGTATTGTCCTGGTACGACAACGAATGGGGTTTCTCGAACCGTATGCTGGACACCACCGTTGCTTTGTATAACGCCAAATAAAGGATCTACATGCTGTTAAGAAGAACCAAAATCCTGGCGACGCTGGGACCTGCCACCGACAAACCGGGAGTGCTCGAAGAGTTGTTCGAGGCCGGTATCGATGTGGTCAGGCTGAACTTCTCGCACGGCTCGGCGCAAGATCATATCGATCGCGCCAACCGTGTCAGGGAATTGAGCAATAAAACCGGTCGTAGGGTCGGTATTTTGGCCGACCTGCAAGGCCCTAAAATCCGTATCGAGCGTTTCAAGGAAAACAAAGTCTGGCTGGACGAGGGTCAGGACTTTGCCCTCGATATCAATCTAGGCAAAAACGACGGCGATCATAGTCAAGTCGGCATCAGTTACGAGCCTTTGGCCCGCGAAGTCAAGCCAGGCACCCGGTTGTTGCTGGACGATGGCCGCGTCGTGATGGATGTCGTCAATGTCGAAAAAAACACCCGAGTCAACTGTAAAGTCATCGTCGGCGGCGATCTGTCCAACAACAAGGGGATCAACTTGTTGGGCGGCGGTTTGTCCGCGGCGGCTTTGACCGACAAGGACAAGCAAGACATCAAAACCATCGCGATCATCAATGCCGACTATGTGGCGATTTCGTTTCCGCGCACCGCTGCGGACATGAACGAAGCGCGCAGCCTGCTGGAAGCGGAAGGTTGCTACGCGGGCTTGGTCGCAAAGGTCGAACGGGCGGAAGCCATGGAAGTCATCGACGAGATCATTCTGGCTTCCGATGCTATCATGGTGGCGCGTGGCGATTTGGGCGTGGAAATCGGCGATGCCAACCTGCCGGCGGCGCAAAAACATCTGATCAGCCGTTCGCGCGAGCTGAACAGAGTGGTCATTACCGCCACCCAGATGATGGAGTCGATGATAGAAAATCCGATTCCGACTCGTGCGGAAGTGTTCGACGTCGCCAATGCGATCGTCGACGGCACCGATGCGATCATGTTGTCCGCGGAAACCGCGTCCGGCAAGCATCCGGTCAAAACCGTACAAGCCATGGTGCGCATCTGTCTGGAGATCGAAAAGCAACCTAGCGTGACCCAGTCCATGCATAGGATGGCCGACAAATTCAATCGTATCGACGAAGCCATTGCGATGTCTGCGATGTATATGGCCAACCATACCGAAATTGCCGGTATAGCTTCGCTGACCGAATCGGGATCGACGCCGCTGTGGATGTCCAGGATCAACTCCAACATCCCCATCTTTGCGTTCAGCAGCCTCGAACGCACATTGGGGCGGGTCACGCTGTACAAAGGCGTGTTCCCGATTCCGTTTGCCAAGGAAGAAATGGATTCGCCCAGCGTGACTGAAAGCCTGATCAAGGCCTTGAAAAAACGCGGGGTTGTGAAACCGGGCGATGCGTTGATTCGAACCAAAGGCGACCTGACAGGCGCCAGCGGCGGAACCAACTCGCTGAAAGTGATCAATGTGACCAGCGATTAATCATCCCTAGTCCTTGACTCGAAAAGGAGGCGTTGCGACAAGCGACGCCTCCTTTTTTTTTGAGCGATGGGAAGGCTTGGGAAGGTGATCGATTTTGCAGGACGCGGGATTTTGTTCCGGTGGGGTCCGAAATCCGATTGATTGCACCAATAATGTGCTCATTCCGCACCAAAATGAATTCCGGCTGGTCAGGAAAAGCCGAAAGCATTGTCGGCCGGCTCGGCAGTCTTTCTGTTGGCCTCAAGATTGCATTCGATTACGCGTTTATTTACGAACTTAACCAGAACGCAGTATGTTGAAAAGTGCAATGATGAATTTATCCCTCCAAGAGCGGCACTGGCTGCCTTGGTTCGGTAAAACGGGGGTATTGGCGATGCGGTGGGCGACACTGATCAATCGCCGCCGTTACCCTGTATTGGAACAGACGTTCGAAGGAATAGCCGCGACGCGGGTGAATATACTGACGTGCTGGGCGCAGCAGCATTGGGCCTTTATGGACGGCGTCGCGGAAGAGTTGATGCGCGAATTGTCGCAACCATCGCTGTCGTTATTGCAAGGCAAGATTGGTCAGGCGCACGACTTTTCGGAGTTGTTCGTCATCGATATGGCCGGGCGCGTTAGGGTGTCTACCTATGCCAAGCGCAACGATGCCGTCGATTTGCCGGCTAAAGCCGTCGCCGAAGGGCTCAAGGCGCGATTCCTGCATGGGCCATATGTCGATCGAAACACGC
>JAQTYP010000386.1 GCA_028688235.1 Methylomonas sp. | reverse complement strand
AAGGCTTCCGATAAGCTTATTCATAAATGCTCCTTCTTAATTAAACAGGGTTCAAGTTGGAGCAAATTTTATATCAGCGAATCTTAACGCCAAATTAGCGGCGGATTAGGAATCGATTAAGAGCGGCGGGGCGACAGTGCCGATTCGATTAATTCGATTGCATCAAACCGTCCAACGTCAATCCGCAACTCGGCACAAAGGCCTGCATGAAAAACACCACTTCGGGTTGCTGCAAATCGAGAATGTTTTGTGCCAGTTGCCGGGCTGCCAATTCGAATTCGGCGTTGCCGGCCTTCAGTTCGGCCTGGCATTTCAGATAGGCGGAGATCTTGTCGGCGGCCTTGATGATTTGCTGATGCTCGCAAGGCAATTGCTCATGCCGAATCAAGGGGCGAAAATCTTCCTGCAAGACTTCCGGCAACAGTTTCAGCAACTCGGTTTCGGCCTGATGTTCGATGCGTTTGTAAGCATCCAGAATAGCGGGCGAATGGTATTTGATAGGCGTTGGCAAGTCGCCGGTAATGACTTCCGTGATGTCGTGATACAAGGCGGCGGTGGCAATCGCGTTGGCATCGACATTGCCGTCGAAATAGCGGTTTTTGATCAATGCCAGGGTATGGGCGAGAACCGCGACTTCCCAACTGTGCTCCATGACGTTTTCGTCGTGGGCATTGCGTTTCAGACCCCAGCGTTTGATCCATCTGAGTCTGGAGAGATAAGCGTAAAAGCTGCTTTCCGTATCGGTATCTTGCATAGCGGATTGGGTGCGTTAAAAAGGTCAGTTAAAAACGAATATCTTGTGACTTAAGGATATGGTTATAACTTCCCGGAATTCGAATTGTACCGAATCACAGGATTCTGGCTCCCCTCTTAAAGACGACTGCATGGATGCAGAAGGTAGAGCAACGCATGGAGCAGTTGCCGAGGGGATGGGGGAGATTTTTTAATAAATCCCCCCCTCGATCCCCCTTTTTCAAAGGGGGACATTATTTGTAACGAAATCCTAAGGACACAGCTCGGCAATCGCCTCGATTTTTTTGGCACTACGTTGCGTCATTGGATTGCTTTCGTCCCAGGCATAGCCCGCCAATATCGAGCAGACCATGGCCTTGATGGTGTCCAGTTGCCGCGGGTCGAAAATGATGCGCTGAAAGCTGCCTTGATACCAGGCGTCGACATAGGCTCGAAATACGTTGATGCCTTTCCGTAGCGGGATTTCGTATTCGGCCCGCCAATCCACGGTTTCGCCGCGCAACTGTCTGTCGACCAAAGGCACCGCCAGCGACGCCGATTTCATCGCAATCGTGACGCCGGAAGAAAAAACCGGGTCGAGAAATTCTCCGGCGTTTCCGAGTAAGGCAAAACCATTACCCTGCAGGCGCGAGACGTCGGCCGAATAGCCGCCGATATGGTTGGCCGGGGTGTCGAAACGGGCGTTTGTCAACAATTCGGCCAAACGGGGTTCCTCGAATGCCAATTCTCTCAGCACTTCCAGCGAATGGCCTTCCCTGTCTTCCAAAAAGCCTTCCGGCATCACGACGCCCAAGGAACTTCTGCCGTTGCTGAAAGGTATCAACCAATACCAGATTTCGTGGAATTTAGGATGTATCGCGATCAAAATCTTGTTGCGGTCGTAATCCGCCGCACAGATGCGATCCTCGACATGGGTGAATAGCGCCAAGCGCACCGGTAACGAGGAAGGGCTTTCCAAATCCAGCAGGCGCGGCAATACCCGGCCGAAACCACTGGCGTCCAATACCCAAGAGGCATGCCAGTCGTGTTTGACGCCGTCGGCATCGGCGCTGGTCAGTTTGGCATGGCCCGCGATGGAGAAATCCGCCGAGACGATGCGATGGCGGTAATGGATAGGGGCGCCGGAGGCTTCGGCGGCGTCGGCCAAAATCTGATCGAAGCGGGCGCGCGGCACCTGGTAGGTCGTGCCCCAGCCGGCGCTGAATTTTTGGGTAAAATCGAATTCGGTGCGCATACCGCCCCGGGCAAATGCAGCGCCGTTCTTGAACTGAAAGCCGGCCGCATGCACCGCATCCAGCATATCGGCCTGTTCCAGGAATTCCATGCATTGCGGCAACAGGCTTTCACCTATCGAAAAGCGTGGAAATTGCTCTTTTTCCAGTATGACGACGGAGTAGCCGAGTTTTCTCAGCATACGCGCCGCGACGCTGCCGGACGGGCCGGCTCCGATAATCAATACATCCGCGTCC
The DNA here is from genome assembly GCA_028688235.1 of Methylomonas sp. Lineage (GTDB taxonomy): Bacteria > Pseudomonadota > Gammaproteobacteria > Methylococcales > Methylomonadaceae > Methylomonas. The sequence goes on along the minus strand of JAQTYP010000386.1, from coordinate 1,559 downwards.
ATTGTGTCTTTGGTCCTCTGGTCCGGTTAAAATATCGCGCCGGGGCAAGAGGCAAGCTTTTGCACCGGCAAAAATTCTGCCGCCATAGTAAAACGACAATAAAACAGCTTTCCATGCCAATCAAGTCTCATCCCCTATTGAGCAGCAACGACCAGCCTTTTGCCGTCCATGACGGGCGATTGCTGAGCCGCGGCGAGCTGTGGGCCGACGTGCGAGCGTTGGCGGAGAAACTCCCCGACCGGCCCTATGTGTTCAATCTGTGCGAAAACCGCTACTTGTTTTGTATCTGCCTTTTGGCGGCGGCTACGCGCGGACAAATTTGTTTGCTGCCGCCTTCCGGTCGGCCTGCGGTCATAGCGGACATTCTTAAGGATTATCCCCGTGCACTCGTGGCCTGCGACAAGTTCCAGGCTTACGATTTCGACACGGTCCATATCGCCGCGCCCAGGACGGGAAATCCAGCTTCAGCCCCCGAATACGATTGGGCCAAACCTTCAGTAATCGCCTTCACCTCCGGCAGTACCGGCAAACCCAAACCGTGCGTGCATAGTCTCGAAACCTTCGGCATCTCCGCCGGCATGGCCGTTCGTGCGCTCGACTTGACGAATCGGCGTCTGTCTATGGTTTCCACGACACCGCAGCAACATATGTACGGACTGGAAACCTCGGTATTTTGGCCCCTGTTTTCCGAGCTTGTACTGTACGACGAACGCCCGTTCTTTCCGGAAGATATCAGGTTATGCATAGCCGGGGCACCGTATCCCGCACTGTTGCTGACGACACCGACGCATCTGCGTACCTTGGTCAAAACCGAAGGCCGTTGGCCTAATCTGGCCGGCGTAATTTCCGCGACCGATACCTTGTCCGAACGAGCCGCCCGCGAGATCGCCGCCATTCTAGGACAATCGCCGCGTGAAATCTACGGCAGCACCGAAACGCTGTCGTTTGCCTGTCGCGATACTCTGCGCACCGCCTTATGGCAACCCTATGCCGGTGTGAAAATCATCCGAAGCGCTGATAGAACGCTGCTGGAGTCCCCGCATTTGCCGTCTCCCGTGCGCTTGCAGGACACGTTGGAACCGCAGGCAGACGGGCGTTTCGACGTTCTGGGACGAAACGCCGATATGGTCAAAATCGGCGGCAAGCGGACTTCCCTTTCCGAACTGAACAAAAGGCTCACCGACATCGAAGGCGTCGAAGATGGTTTTTGTTTGTTGCAAACGACAGGTAAAAACGCTGGGCGCCTGGCGGCCGTCGTCGTCAGCCACCTGGACAAACCGAGTATACGCAAACGATTGCTTGTGCATCTGGACGAGGTGTTTGTGCCGAAAACCATCTATTTCGTCGAGGCAATCGAGCGCTGTGCTACCGGCAAATTATCCCTGGCCGCGCGTGAAAAATTGTTGGCCGAGCTCGGCGGTGATGTTTGAGACGTCGCCGGCTATTTGCTAACCTGGATGCTCCCTAAGCTTATTCCCACTACCATGCGCGGCATACATCAAGAATCCCAAAAAGAGCAGTACGACGTGGTCGTCATCGGTGCCGGCATCGGCGGCCTT
>JAQTYP010000385.1 GCA_028688235.1 Methylomonas sp. | reverse complement strand
CAAGCTCGAATCCATTCAATGAACAATCGCTGGAATTGCGTTGGATCGATCGCTCTGAAAAAGCGGCGAAGCGTGTCATCGCTAGGAATCCCATGCACATAAGGCAGATACCGGCGTAAAAATTCCACTTTTGCCTGTCCAAAGGTTTCGATGTCATCCCAACTTTCCGCGCCACAGATCACCGCGCATAACGTGAGCAGTAAAATTTCGGGCATGGGATGCAGCTTCTTGCGATCGATACGGGGATCGTCCAATTGTCCAAAGACATCTAAAAAATCCATTTCTTCCGATTTCATTTATCAAGCCATCTGGTGCGTCTGTTGTCGATTTTTCTATTTTGACACTGATTTTTTAATGAGGTAGCCCTGAAGGGTCTGCCTTGATTAGTTGACAGATATTTCCAGACAATGAATAACCGGCTGGGCATCCGGCGGTTCGTTTCCGGCTGATAGTGAAGCTATCCCGAAAAGTCTTACCATAACAACTCAACCCGTAATTTACCGAAATATGTCTTGTATTATAAATCTCGACCCCGCGCATAATGTCGAAAGGCCCCACTGGATGAAAAATACTACTCCCGCAAGCCCCTCGTTGCGGTTGACTTGTGGCTCCCCAAGCACCCGGGTTTGCGATAGAAGGCCCACAACCATAGTATCTGTCCATGCCTTGAATGGTAGCGGTATATTCACTATCAAGCGGTCCATGGTTGGTATCGCAACGAACGTACCAATAACTCCAATCGCTTGTTGCCATCGGAGACACTTGGATAACTGCGGCGGCTTCCGGAGGTGAAAATATAGACCCGAAAATAATCAGTACAAACAACAAATTTCTGCAGATCGCGCTCGGTTCAATCACGTATTCACTCCTAAATTTAGACATGCAAGCAATATATTTTTCTGGCATCCGCTATGGAAACTAAAAGGCCGATCGGGTCGGAATTTTCGGATTATCGCTTAACGCAAACTAACAGCCGTCCACAGAGCTCGAAACACACCAAGATCCATTCTGCGACTGAACAAAACACACAAGACTCTGTTGCAGGCTTCAATCTTATGTTGTAAAAAGCAATCCGCATACCAACCGGCGGCGCTAAAAAAATCAACCATATAAAATTCGTTAGGAAAATTACTATGTTATTTAACTTGCCAAGTCAGGGCATATAAGATAGTTTAAAAATATTTGCTAGGATGAGGCTGGCACCGGGTGTGACTCAAACTGAGGCGTTTATCATTTTTCGGACAAGCTAACCGCGAAGCGGAAAATGCCGGGTGCGATTCAAACTTAGGCGCAATAAAAAATGAAACGCTGCGCGAAGCCGATTTAAAGTCGGGTCTCGGTCCGACAGCCGAGTTTCTTTCTTTTGCGCGGCCTCGGCAACTGCTCCATGCGTTGCTCTACCTCCTGCATCCCTGCAGTCGAAAAGAAAGAAACCAAAGAAAAGGCCGCCCCGATACCGCCTGATTCCTGCGCTTTTACGAAAACCATCCATGGTTTTCGCCCTGCGGGTCAGCCTATCGGCTCTTCAAATTTGCTCCAGGCAAATTTGTCTCTTTTATCGAGGGTTTTCCGAAGGGGCTTCCCAGCCCCTCGGAAAACGCGCGGCATCCCTGCCGCGCCCCTGTCGGGCTGCTCTCGACAAAAGCGGCGATGCTCGGGGCGGTATAAGGGGAGAACACCCTGTCTTCGGCAGTTTTTGCTTCGCATTTTTACGAAACATCTGGCTCCCCAAGTAATTTCCGCCTCAGTTTAAATCGCCCCCGGATCGCTTCAGCAATCGCACAGTAGCCTTGGAAAAATCGTTATAATTTGACGACAACCTTCTTTCCAAAACGATTGACTACCCACTATCAAATTACCGTTTATGCGCGCAATCCTGACCCTGCTTTGTTTCTTTTTGGTATTTTTAGTTCACGGTACCGTTGCCTGGCGGGTCAATCAACCGCAATATGCCGGGGTCGACGTGCCTTCCGGCAAATTGATGAGCCTGTCGTTCGCGCCATTTCGGGAGGGCTACAGCCCCTTGGAAGAAGTATTTCCGCCGGAGGAACACATCGAGGAAGATTTGAGTCTATTGGCGGACAAGACCCACAACATCCGCACCTATTCCAGCATCGGAGGCGGCATAGAAGCCACTCCGGCACTGGCGAGGAAATACGGCATAGGCATGATACAAGGCGCCTGGCTGGGATACGGCTATATGGACAACAAAAAAGAGATCACCGCCTTGATCAAATCCGCCAACGAGCATCCGGACGTCGTCAAACGTGTCATCGTCGGCAACGAAGTGTTGTTGCGAGGCGACATGGAGGTAGACAGGCTGATCAACTACATACGGGAAGTCAAACGAGCCGTCAAGCAACCAGTGTCTTACGCCGATGTCTGGTCCATGTATATGAAGCATCCGCAACTGATCAAGGAAGTGGACTTCATAACGATCCACATCTTGCCCTATTGGGAAGATGAACCGATTTCGGTGGCAGGCGCCCCCGAGCACATGGAAAAAATCGTCAAGCAGGTCGAAGACGAAGCGCGCGGCATCGCGCCGGGCAAACCCATTCTAATCGGCGAATCGGGCTGGCCTAGCGCCGGGCGCCAAAGAGGCATGGCCATTCCCGGCGTCGTCAACGAAGCCAAGTTCATCCGCAACATGATACAGGTCGTCAACCGGCACGGCTTCGATTACAACATCGTCGAAGCCTTCAATCAACCCTGGAAAAGCAATCTGGAAGGCGTGGTCGGAGCCAATTGGGGCTTGTTTTCCGCCGACAGAGAGGCGGTTTTTCCGCTGACAGGACCTGTCATGGAGAATCCCGATTGGCTAAAGCATTTCGCCGCGGCTACGGCGTTATGGCTGCTGATTACGGCTGTCCATTTCAAAAATTTTCTGCAGTTTTCACCCGGGCGCACGCTGCTTTTTTTGGCATCGGCTCAGGTTTTCGCCATTTGCCTCGTGACTTTAGCCGATTTTAGCTGGTACACCAGTTACAGCACGCTGGATCGCGCCTATAGCATTTTGTTGGTGGCTGCCAACGCGTTGCTCGGAGCGGCTTTGCTGCAGCGCTATGCCAACGTGTTGAGCGAAAAGCCCGATCCAGAAAAACTGGCGCGGTGGCTTAGAAATGCCTACCTGTTTTTCATTATGCTGGCGCTTTATAAAACCTATGGCCTCAGTGTAAATGGACGTTATCTGAGCTTTCCGGTCGAACAGTTTTTGCTGCCTGTATCAGGCATCTTGGGCATGATTGTCTGTCTACTACTGACCAAACCCACGCAGTACAAGTGTCTGCTTCGTTTCGACTCACTCTGCGGCGGAGAACTGCACAGCCGCCGCGATCCGATGATTGCTTATTTTCTGGCGTTTGCGGCATTAGGCATGGTACTGGGCGAAACCAGGGCCTTTATGGACGGCAGGGATTTTATACAGGCCCATCCCGGCTTTTCCGAAGGCTTGCCTGTCGCCCTGACTTACACCTTATACAACCGGCAACTACTCAGCTGGCTAGCCTGTTTGTTAGTGCTGTCCCTGCCTTTCTGGAGTAATACGCCACAAAAAGTCCGTGGCTGATCACATTTTTTCTTGACAAATTGCCGCGCGTCAATTTGTCACATTTTCATGTTCACAGCCCTCGATTAAACTACGCCCAACTCTTGTATGCGCTCCCTCTCCTAAAGGGTAAAGAGTTTTAATATCCTTCCTCAAATGCGGCTCAATGCCGCATCTTTTTTGGACGCATGAGGCCGCTTATGGAAAGAAACTATCAGATAGCTCCACCCACTT
>JAQTYP010000384.1 GCA_028688235.1 Methylomonas sp. | reverse complement strand
TATGGCGGTATCTCAGGGAATAAGCCTGGACAACGAAAGCGCTGTCGCTACCGAACCCTTAGTCGTGGAAGGCTTGTTGGAGCGTAGACCCTGCGTGGCGCTCTGTGCGATATTGCCACCCTCGTTATCGGTTTCCGAATGCTCGCATCTACGGCAATCCTTATCGGTATTCGCGTTGGCCAACGACGGCTTGTTGCTGATGCGCAAGGAACACGCTGTGGAATTGATTTTCGGCATTCAAGCCTGCAGCGAGTTCGACGTTTACAAAGCCTATGTTGCGGCTTACAAAGTCTACGAAACGTTACAAAAATCGAGCGCCGATTGCGGTGCATTGCAAGCGGCCATCTCGGCGGGTATGGCCATCGTCAGTATGAAACGCCACGGCGGATGTACCGGCGACGTCATCGCCAGCCCGGCGATCGGCTCCGCCAGAGCGTTGGCCGAACATGCCTTGCCCGGCACGCTACAAATGGACAGCCTGGCAATGGCATTATTGCAACTGGCGCAGCCGGGAAGCATATCTAGCAAGACGACTCTGCTAATAAGCGACTTGGTTCGCATGCCCTGGCAGCATTGCGGCGAGTTGCCGCCCATGTACGGGAGAGATAGCGAATGGGCGCCCTTCGAAGCCCGCTTACAGGGATTGCCGACGGGACAAAAGTCTTTGTTGGCTATTCAAGGCGAAACCGGCATGGGCAAATCGCTATTCTGCCTGCACCTGGCTCGATCGGCAAAACTCAAGGGTGCGAGCGTGATACATCTGATGTGTTTATCCAGACATCTGGGACAGCGAGTGTATACCTATCCCCACGGCGAACCGATGGACATCGAGTCTCTGCCGACCGCACTGCGACGGGAAGACGCCAACAGCCCGCGTTGGGTGATCATGGACGATTGCCAGCATTTACGAAGCGATATTTTGGATGCTCTGATCCGGCTCAGTTTCAGCGATAAAAACAGCGTTTTCTTATTCGCCGGCCGCCGTTTGGGCCATGCTTTACAAACTCATGCCGACATCGTTAAATTGGGGCGCTTATCCGATCAAGCCATTCGGCAACTCGCAACCTGTCACGGACTCGACGAGGAGCGAATACAGCGTATCACTCAAAAAGCTCAAGGCGTTCCGTTGTTTGCACAACTCTTGGCGCTCCATAAACAGCGGCTCGAGTCCTTGCCCTTTCCTTTATATGCGGTGATTTCCGCGCGGATAGACGGCCTTAAATTGGATCACCGTTTATTGGCATTATTAGCTTCATCCCCCGAGGAAGGCCATCCGTTGGAGAAAATTGCCCGACAACTCAACGAGTCGGTGGAAGCGGTGAAATCCGCCTTAGACAAGACCGTCGCCAGCGGCGTGTTGTACGAAGCCGATAACCGCTACTTTTTTAATCATCCCCTACTGCGGCAAGCCGTAGTCGAATCCATAGTCGAATAATCATGGTTAATTTTGACAGCGCTACTAGAGAATTTTTTACCCCGCTGAAAGAAATCTTTCAATCGCACGATTTGCGGCGAACGTTACCGACATTAGCCGTTGTCGCCTGCCTATACAATATTTTAGGCCTGGTCTTGCCGATGGTGATCCTGCAAATCATGGACAGGGTAGTCGTCAACCAGTCCATGGAAACCCTGATACTCTTCGTTATCGGCGTTACCTTGAGCCTGATACTCGAAGAAACCTTGCGCGCGGCCAACGGCACGATCACGCATTGGCTGGGCGCTCGCAATGAGCATAATCTGAGCCGTTTTTTACTGGATAAATATTTACGCGTTCCGCTCGGCAGGCTGCAACAGGAAGAACAAGGCCACCACATCGAACGCATCCTGGCAACGGCCAAAGTCGCCGAGTTTTACTCGGGACAGGCCTTGTTGGTTTTGCTGGACATCCCGTTCGTGCTGTTGTTTTTAATCATGATCTACAACATCGGCGGCTGGGTGGCTTTGGTGCCAGTCTTGCTGCTGGTCCTATTCGCTTTTCTAATCGCCAGAATCGGAGTCTGGCTACACCATGAACTAGAAACGGGACATAAGGGTGCCGACAGGCGGCGCAATTTTTTGGTCGAGGTGCTAAGCGGCATCTACACGATTAAAACCATGGCGATGGAAACGCAAATGGAGCGCCGGCACGAACGCCTGCAATCCGGTAATGCCGAGACAGGCCAAGCATTGGCTTACGGTAGCGCGATGGCATCCGCCATAGGTTTATCCATGTCTCAAATGATGGTCGTCAGCGTGATTTTTGCCGGCGCTTTGGGGGTGTTATGGGGGCAAATGACCACCGGCGGCTTGGCGGCCTGCATGCTGTTGTCGGTCAGAACCCTGCAACCCTTGCGCCGCGGCATCAGCCTTTGGACGCGATACCAAGGTTTTTTGACCGCCCGCAAAAGCATACAGGAAGTCCTAAGCATGCCGCTAATCAACGGGCACGAAAAGCCTGGTTTGCCGCCTGTCGCGCAAGACCTGGAACTAAAACAAATCGTGCTGAACCGCCCGGACGGTTCCCGGGTATTCGACGGGCTTTCGCTGCATATCCGCGCGGGCGAATGCATAGTCATACAAGGGCAAAGCGGCAGCGGCAAATCCTGCCTATTAAATTTGATCAACGGCAATTTCCAGGTGGACGCCGGCGAGATTCTGGCCGACGGCAGAGCCCTCGAGGAATTCTCGTCCGACAGCATTCAGCGCCAAATTGGTCTTTTGCCGCAATCCGGTTCTCTGGTCACCGGCACCTTGTTGGAAAATATGACCATGTTCGACGAACGCCTGAATCACACGGCACTCGAGATCGCAAAATCCCTGAGATTGGATCGTATGGTCGCCAACCTGAAACTGGGTTACGAAACCCCGATAGGCGAAGGCAACACCGAAGTCATCCAGGAAGGCTTGCGCCAAATGGTCGCGCTGGTTAGGGAGTTGGTCAATCAACCTAGCGTTATCCTATTCGACGAGGCCAACAGCCCCCTGGACTTACAAAGCGATAAGCTGCTTTTGGAGTATATCGCTCGGCAAAAAGGCAAAGTCACGTTGATATTGATGACCCACAGGCCATCGTGGCAAAAAATAGCCGACAGTACTTATACCCTGCAAAATGGTAGATTAGTGACAGGCCTGTCCGACGACAAATTCGCCGAGCCTTTGGAAAACCTCGCGGCAACCGGCTTCGAGCGGCCGTTAAACAAGGACGGATTAGCCGAAATTATCGCCCTGCATTTCGAGCGAAGTTCGGATTTTTCGGTTTGCTTGCCGGCCTTGTTGGAGGCGATCGCTTGGCAAGGCAATGCCCGCGAACTGATGGCTGCTATGCCGCACGTTCAGGCCAATCTGGACATTTCCGGATTATGTATCACGCTATCCAATCTTGGCTTTAGCGCCCATAGTTTCGCTACCGATTTAAACCGCCTGGACCGCCGCCTACTGCCCTGTCTTTTCGTTGCACCCGACATTCCGGCGATGGTGATAACCGAACGTTTGCCGGATGGCTGCTTTCGGTGTTTCGACCCCGATACCCAAACCGAAATAGCCTTCGATCCCGAAGGCACGTCCGGCCAAGTTTATCTATTCAAACCCACAGAAAAGGCCAAAGACCGAACCCTACGGGAAAAAAGTTTTTTCAATACCCTCTTGAAAGAATTTAAAAAACTGATCTTACTGGCCTTCGTATTGACTGTGCTGAACACCTTGTTCGCATTGGTTCCGCCCTTATTCATCCGGGCAGTTTACGACCGGGTATTGCCCACCGGCGACGTCGACATGCAGATTAGCTTGCTGCTAGGTGTTTTGATCGT
>JAQTYP010000383.1 GCA_028688235.1 Methylomonas sp. | reverse complement strand
TTACTCAATTGGCGGCCCGTAGCTCCACCTTATCTATTTTGGACAGGCAAATCGAAGAACGCCGCCAGCGGCTTGCCCAACATAAGCAGGCCTTGAGAGCCGCACTCGAACACCAATCCTTAACTTCCGAAATGGCCAAAATGCGCGAAGATTTGGCGCAGCGCAAGTTAGTCAAGCGTACCGTGTTATTGGAAACGCTGAGGGCTAAAGTCACCGCCGATAGCGAGGTGTCCCGTATCAAGAAAGATATAGACGTTGGCGAGCAGGAATTGGCCGAGGTCGAAAACCGCCGCACAGACACGCTGAACCAACTGCATCAACAAGCCTTAAACGAAATGGGCACGGTACGCGCCGAAATGGCCGAAGTCGAAGAGACGATCAGAAATTTGACCGCTAAAGTGGAACGCCTGGACATTACCGCGCCGAGTCGGGGCTATGTCCAAGATTCGAAGGTATTGACGATAGGTCAAGTCATTCAACCCGGCGCGCTGTTGATGCAGATCGTGCCGGACGACGTCGGTCTCGAGGCAGAGGTACGGATTCAGCCCAAGGATGTCGGTTACGTCCGTGTCGACCAAGCAGTCAACATGCGGGTCAGCAGTTTCGATTATGCCCGTTACGGCTTCGCGACCGGCAAGCTGAAACGCGTTTCGGCCAGCAGCGTCGTCGGCGAGGATAACGAACCTTTCTACCGCGCTTGGGTTACGTTGGATAAAGACTATGTCGGACGCACGCCGGGACAAAATCTGCTGCAACCCGGCATGCAAGTGGACGCCGAAATCGTCACCGGCGAAAAAAGCTTGCTGACTTATCTCTATAAGCCTGTGATCAACGTAACAACGCGTTCGTTCAAAGAACGTTAATCGGGGCTGACATGGGCGTTATCAAAAAGACACTGTTTCGCGGACAATTGCTCGGCAAACCCCGGCATACGCATTTTTTTCTGGATATGGAAGAAAACATCCATATTCATTACAGGGACTTACGCATAGAACTGAGCCGAAACGAGTTCGAGGACTTTGTCGAAATCTTTTCCAAGCAGTCGGCGGAGTTGAACGAAATTATTCAAGAAAAAAACTACCAAGACGGCCAGTTGGCCAACGCCAATCAAGAAGATATACGCATTTGGACCGAATCGCGTTTGAAGCACCCGCTCAAATATCATCCCAGGCGTTTTTCGTTGGAAGAATGCAACGACGGCTACCACTTTCATTACCGCAATCTGAAAATCCTAATAGACAAAAACGAATTCCGTGAAATTGTCGATACGTTTAAAGCGATCGACCCCAACGCGCCTTATGCGTCGAGTTACAGGGAAGTCAAGCAATTGCTCGACGACAACGAAATCGACTACACGATGGCCGCCGGCAACCAGCCCGGCGAGGTGCTGAGCATTGCGGTTGCGCCTTACCACCTTAAAAAGGTTTACGATATTTTCGGCTACATCGGCTTTAATCAGAGCGAAGCCGTGCCCGGCGAAAAATGTTTCGAAAACGGCCGCTTACGCGTCATAGTGCGCACGGATAAACAGCGTAGCGTAACGGATTACCGAAAAATACGCGGCAATCAAAACATCCAAGGCTTGCTGGATTATTTACTCGCCGAAGGGCCGGATATCGATGCCGACCAATTGAATCGCATTAAATGCCAAGTGCTGAATCTTTACTATGCGCTAAAAAACGGCGAGAAATGCCAGGTCGACATCGACCCTCGAACCTGGCTTTATGCGCCCGACAATGCCCAGGTGATATTTCCATACCAAACCGCATCCCAATCCGGCAATACCGCTGCGGAAAGTTTATACCGGGCTTGGAGTTCGACATTAAAAGAATTGAATCTGGCGTTCGTAAAACCCGCCAAGCAGCTGTTTTCTACGGACACGCAAACGACGCTGTCGGAAAACATCAACAAAGCCCTACGCCAGGATATCGCGGCTTTTAGGGCGGTCGACAGGATATATCTGATGGGGTCGGCCACTCGCCGCGAATTGGGTTATTACAGCTCGCCCTTCGTGCATGGCAAACTGGCCAAACTGGGTTCCGATATCGATATTCTAGTGGAAATCGATCCAGCTCACGAAGAGGATATTCCCGGCGATTGGTCGTTTTATGTCGACGCCGCATCCAATCATTGTGCGATTTACCATATCGGCCAAATACCGTTAAACCAAGACATTTCGCAGTGGACTCAACTCTTCCCCAACATTGCGTTTACCCATCATTTGCTGGATGCTTACGTGTATTTTCCATCGCGAGGACACGAGCAAGAAAAAAATGCGTTTTTAGATAAATTCAAGGCCCAGCTGATTTATGACCGCGAACGCGATGGCATCGTGTACCGTAGCGATACCGAAGGTCGCATAGCGGCCCGCTTGGCGCAATTGCACGGTTTCGAACGAGTCGCCGTCGAACCTATGACGGTTTCCACCGAAAACATCTTGTATAAAGTATTTGCCGGCGGGAAAGCATGGATATTAAAGCTATTTAAAGCGGCAGGTAATTATTCCAGTAAGCGTATCGTGGAGCATACGGACTACGAAGAACGGCTCGTCAGGCAATTGATTCAGCGAGGCATTGTCACGGCAGCCATATCGCATGTCGAAAACGCAGCCGACGGCCTGATAGAAGACCACCCGGCTTTGTTATTCGAACTCCTGCAGGGCAAAGTACTGAGACGCCCGGAATATGCACTGGAAAAAATCTGCGCGGCACTTGCCAAAATCCATGCCGTTCAAATGGAACAGCCGCTGGAATTGGAGGAATCTTTCGGTTTCGACGATACCTGTATGATTTGGCTACAAGCCTTCGAAAACTATCAAAAAGACCGCAAGCATCATCCTGAAATCGCCGCCGCATTCGATCAATTGTTAGCGCTGGCCACTAGCTATTATCCGGGCGACCGGCGGTTTGATCTGTACGCACGCAGCCCGTCATTACATAATCACGGCGATGTGGCCCCGAAAAACGTCATAGTCGCCGATACCGGAGACGTTCGATTCTTCGATTTCAACAACGCTTTTTACGGTCCGCGCATCGTCGATGTCATCGACGGTGCCTTCGAATTCGCATTAGCGGAAAAATATATCCACCTGGCCGACTTTAAGCGTTTCGATCGATTTATCGAACACTATGACAGCTGTAATCCCCTGACGTCGGAAGAGCGGCAAGACTTGTCGAAATGGATAGGCTTGATCGGTATCATCATGTTCACCAAGGAAGTGCGAGTATTTTTGGAGCGCCCTGAGCAGAGCCTCAGGCGTAAGCGGGCTGTTGCCATAGCCGAATTCTTAGTTGCACGCGCAGCACCCTTGTGAGGCGTTGGCTTGTCGCCACGGTAATCTACCTGATTTCAGCTGCCTCGCTCCAAGCAAAAACTCTAGGCTTAGGCTTTTGGATCAACGACAGACTGGCGCAAACCGCCGCGCAAAAACAAAACATCGAAAAGCGCCTAGCCGATCAAGTGATCGAGCTGAATGCTTTTTTCCGCAATAGCCATGTGCAGTTGCAAGCCGACATCGCCGTTATTCGCTATGTCCGCATTAGCCAAAGCGATGCGATTGCCATACTGGATGACATGATTTCGGAACGTAACGAGTTTGCGAATTTGTTTGCGGTAGCCGGCGAATACGGCGCCGATTACAACATTGCGATAGTCGATAAGCTGCAGTTACGCGGAAATCCCAATTGCGGCAGAGCTTATGCCGTGAACAAGACTCAGAATGAAATCGCATCGCTCCAACGGGCGATTGTCGCGGTCAATTCCGCATGCAGCGCACAAACGTTGGCGCACGAACTAG
>JAQTYP010000382.1 GCA_028688235.1 Methylomonas sp. | reverse complement strand
TCTTCAGCCAAACAGCCAAACAGCCAAACAGCCAAACAGCCAAACAGCCAAACAGCCAAATTCTAAGGATACATCGCTTGAATTCAAGCTATTATTTTTAGTTGCACAACTTAATTCCGTTTTAAATCCAACTCTAAAAAACCCGCTGGTGCTTGACACCAGCGGGTTTTTTATTGTCTGTTCTTTTAAAACCTTGCTCACCCATTTTCAATCAGAGAACTGATGTCAATAGCCCTATGAATATAAATTTCAGCCAATTCAACTAAACTGTCTAGCCAATCAGTCGACAGAGCATGTAACCCACAAAACTAATTACAACAAAAGGTGAATTATGAATCGATTGATATTGATAGTTTTATTTTTTACGTTGGCCGGTTGCTCCAGTATTCATTCGGACTTTAATGATTCTGGCACATCACTGATGGCTTGGGAAAACAATCTTTCGGCGGCATATTCGATACCGCCTGGTGACAAATCATCTGAAAGACCAAAAGCTTGCATGAAAATGGCACTTGCCATGATCGATAGCAGCAACAAACTCGATGTCAGCTTATCGGATGCGCTCGTAAAGGTTCTTGCGGGAATACCCAGCAGTGATTCTAAGGAATTATTAAAGGTCACTTCCGAAATCATCCAATTATCCAAAGCATTCAATATATCCACAGAAAGAACTTCTTTTTTGCTTGCCGGTGGATTTTATTTATGCCAATACCAAGCCAATGGTATGTCAGAAAACAATGTGAAAGAAGTCGCGCTTAAATTAATTGAAGCCGCCGCTCAATTAAAGCCAAGCAATCAAGAAGGAAAAACAGAAACATTAAATCAGTAATTCTATACATTACGTTGAATTCCAAAAATTGGAGGATTTTTTATGCTGATAAAAAATAAAATAACTTTATTGATGCCGCTGCTATGGATTATTCATTCCGATGCAATAGCAGGTTGTTCGTCGCCCTACCAAACAGGGCCAACATCAGATGGAGAAGTAACTGATGTTTACGGCACACCAAGTTACGCAGAAGGTTCATTTCTGTGCATTAATAATCTGAGTCGATATGTAAAACAGCATATCAAAGATTATCCGGATTTTTGTCAAGCGAAAATGGGATATAAGTATAGGTGTGATTCATATAACGGTGGATATTATTGGTCACAAACAGACTCAGAATGCAGTTCAGAAGAAAAAAGAGAAAGTAGCATAAAAACCCAAGCATCTCGTTTATCCAATCAATCTCCTCCATCAGAAGATAGTGATTCAAATGGCACGGTATATCACTCTTCGGAAAGTAGTGGTTCCAACGTAAGAGTAATTCGATCGCCTGATTAGTAACCGCAACTGCCAGATTCGAGCTAAGTATAAAAAAGCGACATATAGAGCATGCAATTTTAAAAAAATAAACTTTAGTTCAAACGGAAGGGGTATTTTATGAAAATAACTACTTTTTTACTCTCCTGGCTTGTGATGGTTTCTGCTAGTGCAGTAGGTCCGGCAATAGATAGCAAGATTTCTTACTAATTAAACAATAGTACGTTCAGTATCTCATTAGAACAACTATGCAATAATGGTCTAAATATAGGTCCTGATGATGAAGATCAAATATTTTTTTATGCAATTCTACAACAATATAATGGAAGTTATTATTATCCCGACAAAGAAGATTATTTAAATAGAAATTGACCAGGTCTTTTATTAGGAATATGGATTGGAGGATTAAAGGATGGTTACTGCATGAAGAACATAAGAAAGGAGGCCAAGATTCAACGTATAAAACCAGGAAAATATAATGTTGCTTTTGTAACTCAAGTATGTAGAAAAAATAAAAATAACCTCCCTGTTAAATGTTACGATGAGACTTATTCAAGTATGTATTTAGCGACCCTCTCGTTATAGATAAAAAATCAAAAAGCGTTTCTTTTTTTGACACAGCCAATATTCAGGCGAGCAATAATGACCGCAGCACATCTTCTCAAAATACCAGCGTAACATCTTCTTCTAACTCCAAAGCAAATAATCAACAAAATTGTAAAAGTCTTTACTCCCAATGTAATAATCAATGTTTTGAATCCGCAAAATCCGCGAGAGACAGAATGAGCCAAAATACGGCACACGCAATTGGCACTGCCGCTGCTGGCGCAATCGCAGGCTTTGGATTCAATAATCGAAGCGCTGGACTGGATATGCTTTCTGATGCAGATGGTCAATTTGATGACAACGCAAGTAGCTATCAGGACATACAGGCTTATGAAGATCAATGCGAACAACAGTGCGAGATGCAAAAATCAAACTGTTTGAATAATTAGATGCTTGTGAAAATAGCGCTTCAATCAATCAATCAATCAATCAATCAATCAATCAAAAGACCACTTCAATGGTGCCAAACTCCAGTTTCCTGCACAAACCACTGAAAGCTGGAGCTTTCAAGACTGGGTTCCCAAACTGGCGTTTGGGAACCAGAAATAACAGTTTCATAGCTTCCAATCGAAGCAATCTCTACCGTCACGGCACCTATTCCAACGGCATTTTGGTTGTAGACTCAGGCTTAATGGGTTTACATTTTCTGGTTCCCAAGCTCCGGCTTGGGAACCCCACTCTTGGAAGCTGCAGCTTCCGAGATAGCGTGTTTCCAAGCTGGAGCTTGGAAACAAGAGAATTGCTTGATACAGCGGGCGACCTGCGCCCGCGAGAAGCCGGTTACCTTGCGCAGATATTGGCGCAGAACGCCTCTCTCGGCGCGCGTACAGCGCTCATAATGAAACTGCTTGAGTGTATCGGTCATCCAGCCGTAAGCAGCGATACGATCCGTTAGCGTAAACGAGATGGCTTGGTTACTGAAAACAAAAGCTTGCACTTGCTCCAGCGTTTTTAGTCCTTGAGTATGTAAAGTCACGATCATGCCTCCATGATCCCAACTTTTGCGCCTCCAGGCTCATCTCACGATGGAAATACAGCGTCTCGCTCAGGCTCATGTGTCATTGGACAAGGCTCGCCCTTTACGGATTAGCTGCGTTCAATCGATAATTAAGCTATTCTGAAGCGGTTTCGAACAATGGTATTGCAGCAATTGAGGATAATGACGTGGATATTGCAACCATAGTGGGTTTTATACTAGGCGTGGCTCTCGTTGCGGCGGCTATTGTCAGCGGCGGCGATTTCACGCTTTTCATTGATGTACCGTCGATCTTGCTGGTATTCGGAGGCACTTTCGGCGTGTCGCTGATGCGCTTGCCGTTGGACGATTTCCTGCGCTCGTTCGCCGTGGTCGGCAGGGCTTTCGTCAATAAACAAACCAAACCCAGCGTTTTGATCGAAGAAGCCGTCACGCTGGCGGATATGGCGCGTAAAAACGGCCTGCTGGCCCTGGAGTCGGCGGAGGTTTCCGACCCTTTCATGAAAAAGGGCATAGCCTTGTGTGTGGATGGCTATAATCCTGAGTTTGTTAAAAGTCTGTTGCAACAAGACATAGACCTGATGACCAGCCGAAACGAAGTCGGTCAAAGCATGTGGAAGGGTGTGGCCGATCTGGCACCCGCCATGGGCATGATAGGAACCTTGGTGGGTTTGGTGCAGATGTTGTCGAACATGTCTGATCCCTCTGCTATCGGCCCGGCCATGGCGGTAGCCTTATTGACGACGCTTTACGGCGCCTTGATAGCCAACGTATTTGCGTTGCCCATGATAGACAAACTGGCCAGCGTGCTTAATTATGAAAGAGCCAATAAAGAATTGGTCATGAACTTTATTGCCAATCTGCAGGAAGGCACCAACCCCAAGGTGTTGCGAACCTTGCTGAATACTTAT